>WOYR01000123.1 GCA_011620705.1 Microbacteriaceae bacterium
GCGAGTCATCGTGACCGATACCGACACTATAGCGATATATCGGAATAGCTTGCAAGGCCAGCCACCTGAAATACTCCCCGGGAGTATCAGCGCGCCGAGATGGTCAGGAGGCCGCGCGATCGGCCAGGAAGGCGCCGGCCCGCGTCGCCGCCGCGCCGACGATCACGGATGCCGTGCTGTCCTCTCCTCGGGGGTCGGCCCTTGTCGGTTGGCGATTTGGATCAAGCGGGGCGGCTGTCCGCGCCTGACGAGTTTCGCCCTGCCGGGTTGAGCCTGGTTGGCGTGGATGCCGGGCCAGAGCGGCCCTTCAGCGCGCTCGCCCGAGAGAATGATCCCGGTGCCGCCGGACTCTTTCAGAGTCTGAATGGTGTTCTCGTAAAGCGCGCGGGCAGACCCGGCGACCGGGCGAGTGAGTATCACCGTGAATCTCAACTCGCGCGCCGAGGGAAGATAGGCCAGCAGCACGTCGAGCGGGTTGTTGCCTGCAGTGGCGAGGATGTCGTAGTCGTCGACCAGAAGAACGATGCGCGGCTCGGTGGGAGCACCCTCGTTCTGGCGCTTGTCGAGTTCGGTCGCGAGGGCCGCGGCGAGCCCTCTCGCCTTCGTTGCCGTATTCGCGTGGCCGCCGAGAAAACTGTCCGGGATCGCGTTGACGAGGGATCCGCGCGGTTCCATCACCGCGAAAACAAGCTCCTGGTCGGTGTGGCGTTGAATCAACGCGGCGATGATCTGGCGCAGCAGCGTGCTCTTTCCGCTTCCGGAATCCCCGAGAACGAGGAGGTTCTGGTCGGCCCCGTCGAGGTCCAGCAGTGCCGGTTCCATGGTGTCCTGCCGCAGACCGATGGGGATGGCGTCCGGCTCATCCAGTTCGCCCGGGAGCGAGTCGGGATCGAGATCTTCGGGCAGCAGCCTGATCGGGGCAGCGGCCGGGCCACTCCACGCTTCGGCGGATTGTTTGGCGAGATCGCTGAGGGCTTCGCCCAGATTGTCGTCGTCGACTTCACCGATGCTGGGCAGCGCGACCTGCGCGAAGAGGAGTTCGTCGGTGATGACGCGACCCGGTTGATCGGGGCGGATGGTTTCGGCGAGTTTGCGCTTGATCGTGGATTCGCTGGGATCGTTGAGTCTGAGCTCGTACTTGTTCCCGATCAGCGGTTGCAGGCTCATCGTCAATTCGTTCCACCTGGTCATTGCCAGAACGAGGTGGATGCCGTACGACGGCCCCCGGTTCAAGAGCTCGGCGAGAGGTTCGGCGAGATGCTCGAAGTCCGAACGGACGAGCCCGTATCCGTCGACGAGAAGAACGACATCGGGTGAAACGACTTCTGAGAGTTCCCCCGCCGCGTGCTTTCTCCGGAACTGGCTGAGGGACTCGATGCGGTGAGTGCGGAACAGCGCTTCGCGCTGTGCGACCATCCCCGAGAGTTCTTCAAGCAGTCGGATTTGCTGTTCGCGGTCCGTGCGGGTGGCGACGCCGCCGACGTGGGGAAAGCCCTCGATGCGCGCGAGGCCCGATCCGGTCAGGTCGAGACCGTACATCGTGACGTGCCGCGGCGTGTTCACGGTGGCGACCCCCGCCGCGAACGTGCGCAGAAAGGTCGAGCGGCCGGTTTGCGGGGCGCCGATGATGGCGAAATGCCCTCCCGCGCGTGTGAGGTCGAGTTCCCAAGGGCGCTGTTCTTGGTGCGCGGGGTCATCGAGCAGGCCGATCGGAAGGCTGAGGGACGCCCGGTTCGGATTGTCGACGACCTGGAACAGAGGAAGCCGATCAGGCAATGGAGGCAGCCAGACCGCAGCGGTGCGGGCATGACCGCTGCGCAGCTGACTCACGCACTGGTCGATCAGGGTGGGGCCGCTTTCTGAGCGAGCGACGACCGACTCCTTGAGGTCGTCATCCGCCGAACTCTGGATCGTGTTGTACGCAGGCTGAAGCATGACGCCCCAACTGTCGTCCTCCTCGAGCAAGTGCTGTTGGGTCGCGGGCAGGGCGCCTGAAACATAGGCGGCTTTGAACCGCTGGTAAGTCGTGGTGTCGACTTTGAGGTACCCGTAGCCGGGGACAGGCGGAAGGTGGAAAGCGTCGGGGGTCTCGAGGATGACTGCCGACTCCTGTTCCGAAAAGGTGCGCAACCCGATCCGGTAAGAAAGATAGGTATCAAGACCGCGCAGTTTGCCGCCCTCGATGCGCTGACTCGCGAGGAGGAGGTGGATGCCGAGCGCCCGCCCGATGCGCCCGATCTGAAGGAACAATTCGATGAAGTCCGGCTCGGCCGTGAGCAACTCGCCGAACTCGTCGATGACCACGAAGAGGTGCGGCATCGGAGAGAGCGCGGGCCTCTGCCGACGGGCTTCCCGGTAGTCGGTGATCGAGGCGAAGTTTCCGGCATCCTTCAGCAGCTGCTGCCGGCGAACGATTTCGCCCTCGAGCGAGGCGCGGGCGCGTTGAATCATCTGCGGGTCGTCGGCGAGGTTGTCAATGAGTCCGGCGATATGCGGCAGGCCGGCGAACGGGGTGAATGCGGCGCCGCCCTTGTAGTCGGCGAGGATGACGGCCAGGTCCTCTGGGC
>WOYR01000111.1 GCA_011620705.1 Microbacteriaceae bacterium
TCTCGCTGGCCGCCGTGCTGATCGTCGGCTTCGCCAGCGGATCGGCCGGGTAGCGGATCCCGCCCACTTCGCCCCGTTGCTGATCGGGCTGGCCGACGAGCCGGTTCGCCCGCCAGGTCGATCCCCACAGCAACTGGGTTTCGATAGTTGTCCACCGATCGGCGTCATTATCGCATTGACGTACACTGTCAACGTGATGATGACACGATGGAGTTCGCGGCGAGTGCGGGAAAGCACGGCATATCGGAGGAGGACACTCTCCACGCCATCCGGCATCCCGTGGCCCATCACGAGCAGGAGTACGCCGGCGAGAATCGGATGCTGATCATCGGGTCCGATCGGGCAGGTCGCCTATTGGAGATCGTCGTCGTCCCGTCACGCGATGCTCGTCGGGTGATTCACGTGGACTTGTTGCGACCCAAGTTCTACGAGTTGCTGCAATGAGAGGGGAGCCGATGGCGAGAACCATCAAGAAGCAGTCCGTCGAGGAGTGGCTCGACTCGCTGGATCCGGCGACGGTGGAGTTGCGGGATGGCGTGCATCTTCGGGCCATCGGCGACGCTCTCGACGCGCTGGAGGCGGCTGAGCGCCAACTCGACGTCGCCGTGGCGGAGGCGAGGAAGGCCGGAGACTCCTGGAACGCGATCGGCGTGGTCCTCGGAACGTCGCGTCAGGCGGCACACCGTAAGTTCTCTCGGTAGCTCGGTCACCCCTCCGGCAACCCGGCCGGCTCGGTGGCAGCAAGGATCGGCCGCCGAGGGGATCGACATCGATGATCCCGACAGCTACGACATGGAGACATGGAACGCGGCAATGGCCCGCGCGGTCGAGCGCCGCAACTTCGAACGGTTTGTGGCGACTGGAGCATCCCTGTCGTGCGCCGCGTTGCCCCCGCCAGTGTTCCGTGACGGGGTAGCCGGAGCGGGTGTGCGAGCGCACGTGCGCGTCGCCGGCGCCGCCGGTCCCGTCATCTTGCGTGAGGGCTTCTGGGTGGTCGGTCCAGCCGGTGCCGGGAACCCAGGTGGCCTCCCCGGAGATCGGGCCTGCGGCGAGCGCCGGTCGATGAGGGCGCGGGTGAGGGCTTGGGCCTCGGTGGTGTCCACGATGCCGCCGGCGGAGGGTGTGCGGACGGCGAGGGCGCGGTAGGGGCGGTTCCATCCGTCCGGGATGGTGAAGGTGCTGAACGGGGGGATTTTGGACAGCCGCCGCTCGGTTTCATGACGACGACTCCGAATGCCACCGGCTGGTCCGAACTCGCTCGAATCTATCCGACCACCGGGGACTGGCCGGTCCTTGTCGCGCCGGATACCACTCGCTGGGGCGGGGAGGCGGGTCTGGGCATGTACGGACGGCGGCACGGCGAGGGGATCCGCGCTGTGTTCGGGCTCGGTGGTGAGGAGCCTTGGCGGATCGCGGAGGACGACTACTGCTTCGAATGCGGCAACACCCGCGATCGCACCGGAGAGCTGAGTATCGGATCCGATCGTGACGATCTCGAAACGATCGGGGAGTTGGACAGTCATGTGTGGCAGGACTCGAATCCAACTCTCATCCGCGCCGAACGGCCATGCGACAGCCTCCTCGAACTCGGGTGGCCCGGCATCCTCAACATCGGATGGGCGCCGTCGGAGGTCTCGATCATCCTGCGGTCATGGGAAGGGCGGTTCGGAGCGGTCCCGTTGTCGATCAGCGACAGCACCCTCTCGCTCGTGGTGGCGCGGCCGCCGATGACGATCGAGGATGCACGTCAAGTGGCGCGCGAGCATTTTCACTTCTGCCGCTACGACACGCAGTTCCACGGATTCGGCGGCATCTCCCCCTACGTCCGGAATCTCGTGGGGGCCCGGGTGTGGAACTTCTGGTGGGACTGACACATCTGTCTGGCTTGACGCCAATCTGGCCAGGACAGGCCAGGAGGAGCGCCATGGCGACGATCAGCGTCTTCGATGCGAAAGCGCAGTTCTCGAAGCTCATCGCCCGAGCCGAACAGGGCGAAGAGATCGTCATCTCCCGCCATGGTCGGGCCGTTGCGCGCCTCGTGCCGATGCCGGCGGCCCAGCCCGACCGGGTTCCGGGGTGGATCAGACCGGTGGACGTGCCCGACGACTTCGACCAGTGGACCGAGCAGGACGAGCAGGACTGGTTCGGCGAGAGCCGCGCGCAGCACGAGCCCGCTCCGTGAGGTGCCTGCTCGACACCGCTGTCCTGCTGTTCTGGGCCATGGGCAGATGAAGAAGCAGTCCGTCGAGGAGTGGCTCGACTCGATCGATCCCAGCACGATCGAGGTGTGGGATGGCGTGCACATGCGCGCCATCGCCGCGGCTCGGATTGCGCTTGATCAGGCCGAGCGTCAACTTGAACAGGCCGTCACGGACGCCAAGGAGGCAGGGGAGTCCTGGAACGCGATCGGCGTCGCCCTCGGAACGTCGCGGCAGGCGGCCCACCGGAAGTTCTCCCGGTAGGGTCGGGTCAGCCAGTCACCCCTCCCGCAATCTGGCGAGCGGCGGCGGCCTACCGGCTCCGCCAGGTGGCGACCACGTGGATCAGCGGCAGCGCCGACGCGCC
>WOYR01000056.1:0-10110 GCA_011620705.1 Microbacteriaceae bacterium
ACGCAAACCAAAGGGCAACGTTACCAGGCGGGAGGGGTGTCGGCAATCGAGAAGTCGGCCTGGAGCATGCCTTCGCTCGCCCCGCACATCCCCTCGGTGCCGGAGTCGGGCAGCCCCGGGTCCGCCTCCGGATTGCAGGGGCACGGGCTCGCAGCCGCGAGAGTACGGGCTGATGCGGTCTTTCAACCGCGAGAGCACGCAGATATCCGTACTCTCGCGGGGAGCGGGGGCACCGCGCAAGGGCGCATGGGAGAATGACCCGTCATGTCTCCGCGCGCGTTGAAATCCCTCGAGCCGGCGTCGACCGACCCCGCGAGGATCCGCAACTTCTGCATCATCGCGCACATCGACCACGGCAAGTCGACGCTCGCCGACCGGATGCTCGGCATCACCGGCGTGGTGAGCGACCGCGACATGCGGGCCCAGTACCTCGACCGCATGGACATCGAGCGCGAGCGCGGCATCACGATCAAGAGCCAGGCCGTCCGCATGCCGTGGCAGCTGGGCGGCGAGAGCTACGCCCTCAACATGATCGACACTCCCGGCCACGTCGACTTCAGCTACGAGGTGAGCCGCAGCCTCGCCGCCTGCGAGGGCGCGATCCTGCTGGTGGATGCCGCCCAGGGCATCGAAGCCCAGACCCTCGCGAATCTGTACCTGGCCCTCGACAACGACCTCACCGTCATCCCGGTGCTCAACAAGATCGACCTGCCCGCCGCGGAGCCCGACAAGTACGCCAAGGAGCTCGCGGATCTGATCGGCGGAAATCCCGAGGACGTGCTGCGGGTCAGCGGCAAGACCGGCCAGGGCGTCGAGGAGCTGCTCGACCGGGTCGTCGAGCTGATCCCGGCGCCGCAGGGCAGGGCCGATGCGCCCGCCCGCGCGATGATCTTCGACTCGGTCTACGACAGCTACCGCGGCGTCGTCACCTATGTGCGGATGATCGACGGCATGCTCAGCTCGCGCGAGCGCATCCAGATGATGTCGACGAAGGCGATCCACGAGCTGCTCGAGATCGGCGTGAGCTCTCCGGAGCCGACCCCGACCAAGGGGCTCGGCGTCGGCGAGGTCGGCTACCTGATCACCGGCGTGAAGGATGTGCGCCAATCGAAGGTCGGCGACACCGTCACCAATGCGGCCAGGCCGTCCAACGACCCTCTTCCCGGCTACACCGACCCGAAGCCGATGGTGTTCTCGGGGCTGTATCCGATCGACGGCAGCGACTACCCGGTCCTGCGCGAGGCCCTGGACAAGCTGAAGCTGTCGGATGCTGCGCTCAACTACGAGCCCGAGACATCCGTCGCGCTCGGCTTCGGATTCCGGTGCGGCTTCCTCGGCCTGCTGCACCTGGAGATCGTCACGGAGCGCCTCGAGCGCGAGTTCGGCCTCGAGCTGATCGCGACGGCGCCCTCGGTGCCGTACGAGGTGACCACAGAGGACAAGAAGCACTACACGGTGACCAACCCGAGCGAGTTCCCGACCGGGACGAAGATCGCCAGCGTGAGCGAGCCGATGGTGAAGGCCGCGATCCTCGCCCCGAAGGACTACGTCGGCACGATCATGGAGCTCTGCCAGAGCAAGCGCGGCAGCCTGCTCGGCATGGAGTACCTCGGTGAGGACCGGGTCGAGATCCGATACTCCATGCCGCTCGGCGAGATCGTCTTCGACTTCTTCGACCAGCTGAAGAGCAAGACCGCCGGGTACGCGAGCTTGGACTACGAGCCCAGCGGCGATCAGGAGGCCGACCTGGTCAAGGTCGACATCCTGCTGCAGGGCGAGGCGGTCGACGCCTTCAGCGCGATCGTGCACCGCGACAAGGCCTATGCGTACGGACTGCTGATGACAGAGCGGCTCAAGAAGCTCATCCCGCGCCAGCAGTTCGAGGTGCCGATCCAGGCTGCGATCGGCGCGCGCATCATCGCGCGCGAGTCGATCTCGGCGGTGCGCAAGGACGTTCTGGCGAAGTGCTACGGCGGCGACATCACCCGCAAGCGCAAGCTGCTGGAGAAGCAGAAGGAGGGCAAGAAGCGGATGAAGATGGTCGGCCGCGTCGAGGTCCCCCAGGAGGCGTTCATCGCCGCGCTCTCGGGCGACGTCGAAGGCAGGGATGGCAAGAAGAAGTAGCCGCCGCCCCACCGGGTAGTGTTCGGATATGGCATCGATCGCGTTCGTCCAGCACGACATCACTGCGCGAGTCCCGGAGATGACCGACCCGACATCGACCGTCGAAGTCCCGCTCACCATCCGCGTGGATCCGTTGACGGGTCACAGTTCCCGGATCGTCAGCGGCACGAAACTCGCACCGCTCGCGCGCCCGGATCTCACGGAGCTGACGGCGCCACCCGCCTTCTGCCCGTTCTGCGCGGCCACCATCGACGCGGCGACGGGCACCTTCGACCCGTCGATCACCGCGGAGGGCCGCATCCGGCGCGGCTCGGCGGTGATCGTCCCCAACTTGATGGCATACTCCGAGTTCTCCTCCGTCGGGCTCTACGACACCGCTTCGCACTTCCTCGATCTGCCCGAACTCACGCCGGGGAGGGTGGGGGACCTGCTGGCGGCCTTCGCCGCATACACGCGGGGCGTCAACGGGCTGCGTCCGCTGTGGTCGTCGGTCAATGCGAACTACCTGCCGTCGAGCGGCAGCTCGCTGATCCATCCGCACGCCCAGTCGGCGCACGACGGCATCGGAACCACCGTGCAGCGGAACCTGGTCGGGCTCTCGCGGGCGTGGCAGGGGACGGAATCGTATTGGGACGCCCTGATCGCGCAGGAGGAGGGCGGCGATCGCTGGATCGGCCGCCGAGGGCGGGTCGCGGTGCTGACGCCGTGGGCGCCCATCGGATTCCACGAGGTCTGGGCCGTCGTCGAGGGCGCGCGGGACATCACCGAACTCACCGAGGAGGACTGCGCCGACCTCGGCATCGCGCTGTCCACCGTGTTCCAGAGCTACTACTCGTGGAACCTGACGGCCTTCAACTGGGCGCTCTACGGCGGAGGTCCGACGCCATCCGAGCGGTACTCGGTGCTGCTGAGGGTCGTGAGCCGGGCCAACCCGGATGCGGTCTACCGCAGCGACGTCACCTACTTCGAGCGGCTGCACGCCGAAGCGGTCATCGATCTCGCGCCGGAGGCTGTCGCCGCGGAGATCCGTCCTCGCTTCGCCTGAGAGCCGGGCGGCCGCCGATCGAGCTGGAACCGATCGGCTCCCGTAATATCGCGGGATGACCGATTCCGCGGAACTGTGGCGGGTGCCCGTCACCTACGCCGCGGTCGGTGCGACGCAGGCCGAGGACCTGCTGCGGTATCCGCCGCAGGGGTACCGGCCCATCGAGCGGCGCGTGCGCATCGGCCACGGTGCCCAGCGCTGGGACTTCGCCTGGGTGCAGACCCTCAGCTGGGGGATCCAGCGAAGAGCGGGATTCCGCGTCGAGGTGCTCGTCACCCCCGCCGAGGTCAGCGAAGGGAGCTATGCGCCGGTCGCCTTCGCGAAGGACGGCACCCCGGTCCGGCCCGCCACCACTGACGCGAGCGGCGAGCTCGGCTACGCGGCCGACGGCTCGGCTCTGGCGCGGCCAGGCGACACCGCCATGCTCAGATGGGGCCCCTGGCCGGCCAAGATCCCGGCTCGCGTGGTCTACGTGATCGACGAACCCGACCGCAAGGGCTTCGCATACGGAACCCTTCCCGGGCATCCGGAGCGCGGCGAGGAGAGCTTCGTCGTCGAACGCCATGCCGACGACTCGGTGTGGTTGATCATCCGCGCCTTCTCGCGCCCGTCGAACGCCTTCTTCTGGGCCGCATACCCGGCAGTGCGCCTGCTTCAGGCGATTTTCACGGATCGCTACAAACGGGCACTGGCCGGTCCCCTCACCGAGTAGCGGATACCTCCAAAGACCGTGAGGGGCATCGGAGGGCGAGCGTAGGCTCACATCCCGTGAGCGACTACCGGCCCCCCGTCTCCGATCTCCTCTTCGTGCTGGAGCACATTGCCGGCTATGAGGAGATCGCCGGATTCCCCGGCTTCGAGCACGCCGAGTTGGACACCGTCGCCGGCCTGCTGAGCGAGGCGGGTGAGTTCGTGGCCGAGGTGATCGCGCCCATCAACCGTCAGGGCGACATCCAGGGCGCGGTGCGCAATCCGGATGCCACCGTCACCACCCCGGACGGCTTCAAGGACGCGTACGCCAAGCTCGTCGACACCGGCTGGGGCTCGCTCCCGTTCCCCGAGGAGTTCGGCGGCGGCGGCTTTCCGGCCGTCGTCGGCCTCGCCATCCAGGAGATGCTGACCAGCGCCAACATGGCCTTCGCCCTCGCCCCGCTGCTCACCCAGGGCGCGATCGAGGCCCTGCTGCACTACGGCAGCGATGAGCAGAAGAAGCGCTACCTGCCGCACATGGTGGCGGGGGAGTGGACGGGCACGATGAACCTGACCGAGCCGCAGGCCGGCTCGGATGTCGGCGCCCTCGTCACCAAGGCGGTGCCGCGCGACGACGGCACCTTCGGCATCACCGGGCAGAAGATCTTCATCACATACGGCGAGCACGACATGGCGGAGCAGATCGTGCACCTCGTGCTGGCCCGCACCCCTGGCGCCCCGGAAGGCACCGCGGGCATCTCCTGCTTCATCGTGCCGAAGTTCCTGGTCGACGACGACGGCACCCTGGGAGAGCGCAACGGCGTGAAGGTGCTCTCGATCGAGCACAAGCTGGGCATCCACGGCTCTCCGACCTGCGTCATGGAGTACGACGACGCCACCGGCTACCTGATCGGCGACCTCAACAAGGGAATGCGGATCATGTTCGTCATGATGAACACCGCCCGTCTCGGGGTCGGCACCGAGGGAGTCGCCCTCGCCGAGCGCGCCTATCAGCAGTCGCTGGAGTACGCCCGGACGCGGCGCCAGGGCACGGCCGTCGTTCCCGGCGGCACCGAGGCGGATGCGCCCATCATCGACCACCCCGACGTCCGCAGGATGCTGATGACGCAGAAGAGCTGCATCGCCGCCCTGCGCAGCCTGATGCTCTACAACGCCGGCCAGATCGACCGCAGCGTGCACCACCCGGATGCAGGCGCCCGCGATCGCGCCGCCGAGGTGGTCGGGCTGCTCACGCCGATCTGCAAGTCCTTGGGCACCGACATGGGCAACGAGCTCACCTCGCTGGCGCTGCAGATCCACGGGGGCATGGGTTTCATCGAGGACACCGGTGCAGCGCAGCACTACCGCGACATCCGCATCGCCGCCATCTACGAGGGCACGAACGGCATCCAGGCGGCGGATCTGATCGGGCGCAAGCTCGGCGTCCGCGGCGGCGCCTCGGTGACCGAGTTCCTCGCCCAGCTGCGCGAGCTCGACGCCGAGTTGGCGGATGCCGGCGAGGGGTTCGCGAGCATCCGCTCGCACCTCCTCGAGCAGCTGGACCGGCTCGGCGGGACGACGGACTGGATGCTGCGCACCGGAGTCGGCGACCCCGCGGCGGCGCTCTCGGGCTCGAGCCCGTACCTGCGCCAGTTCGGGCTCGTCGTGCTCGCCTGGCTGCTGGCGAAGGGCGCGCTCGCGGCCGCCCCGCTGGACAAGACCCTCGCGGAGACCCGTCTCGTGATGGCGCGCTTCTTCGCCGAGCAGCTGCTGCCGGCCGCAGGGGGGTATGCCGCCGCCGCGACGGCTGGCGCCGCCGACCTGTTCGCGCTCGACGCAGGGCAGCTCGCCGATCTCGTCGCACGGGAATAGGGGGATGCCCTCCACCCTCCCGATCGCCGACCCGGCTCCCGTCGACGGGCTGCTTCCGGCCTCGGTGGCCGAGGGCTGGGCCGGACGAGACTTCGGGGTCTACGTGCACGTGCCGTTCTGCCGGGTCCGCTGCGGCTACTGCGACTTCAACACCTACACGGCTCAGGAGATCCGCGGCGTGAAGCAGAGCGACTACGCGGCCCAGGCGCTGGCCGAGATCGCCCAGGCCGGGGAGGTGCTCTCGGCGACCGGGGGCGCGCACCGCCCGGTCGCGACCGTCTTCTTCGGCGGCGGCACGCCGACCCTGCTGCCCGTGAGCCAGCTGGCGCAGCTGCTCGACGGCATCCGCGACACCTGGGGCCTCGCGCCGGATGCCGAGGTCACCACCGAGGCGAATCCCGACTCGGTGGGCCCGGACTCGCTCGCCGCACTCGCGGAGGCGGGCTTCACCCGGGTCAGCTTCGGGATGCAGTCCGCCGTACCGCACGTGCTCGCAACGCTCGAGCGCACGCACGACCCCGAGCGGATCCCGCTCGTGGTCGACTGGGCGCGGGCCGCAGGGCTGCAGGTGAGCCTCGATCTGATCTACGGCACGCCAGGGGAGTCGTTGGACGATTGGCGCGTCTCGCTCGAACTCGCACTGGCGCAGCATCCGGATCACCTCAGTGCATACGCCCTCATCGTCGAAACGGGCACGAAGCTGGCGCGCCAGATCGCGCGCGGCGAGGTGGCGGAGCCCGACGACGATCTGCAGGCGGACATGTACGAGCTCGCAGACCGGCTGCTCGCCGAGGCCGGCTACGACTGGTACGAACTGAGCAACTGGGCGAGGGATGCCGGGCGCCGTTCGCGTCACAACCTCGCGTACTGGACCGGGCAGGACTGGTGGGGCGTCGGCCCGGGAGCGCACTCCCATGTCGGCGGCGTCCGCTGGTGGAACGTGAAGCACCCTGCCGCATACGCCGAGCGGATCGCGGCGGGTGTCTCGCCCGCCGCCGGCCGGGAGACCCTGGATGAGGCGGCCCGCCGCACCGAGACGGTGCTGCTGAGCAGCAGGATCTCGGACGGGCTGCCGATCGCCGAGTTGGGTCCCGCCGGCCGGGGCGCGGTCGCCGGCTTGATCGCCGACGGCCTGATCGACGGCAGGACCGCGCTGCGTGGCCGTGTCGTGCTGACGCTCGACGGACGACTTCTGGCCGACGCCGTGGTGCGCCGCCTGCTGGACGACTGAGTCCCGGTCGGCTTCGTCGGGCCCTTCGCGGTCCGCGGCCGGCGCCCTCGACGCACGAGAGCCGAGCCCCATGGGGCCCGGCTCTCTGCGGTCGATGCGACTACTTGATCCAGCGGATGTTCACCGGGTACCGGTAGGAGCCGCCGCCGTTGACTTTCACGCCGCCGAGGATCGCGAAGACGATGTTCACGATGGCGAGGGCGAAGTTCAGGATCGTGGTGACGATGCCGACGAAGGGGATGAAGGACAGGATGAACAGGATGATGTAGATGCCTGTCAGGTTGATCGTCCAGTTGAGCGCTTCCTTGCCCTCAACGGCGACCTTGGGCCCGCGGTCCTTGAAGACCAGGTAGATGATGAGGGCCGGGATCAGCAGGATGATGTTGCCGAAGTGAGCGAACGAAGCCCACTGCTTGTCCTCGGCCTCGGTCAGCGGCGCGGCCGGCTGCGGTGCAGCGGGGACGGGTTCGGTCATGGTGTGTTGCCTTTCGATTGCGGAGACGGACTCCGGGTTGTGGGAAAGAGCGTGTGATGGCGTCATGCTCCCCGAAAGGGGCGGACGCTAGCACAGACACAAGGTAGCGGAGCGTCCATGGCGCGTGCAACGGCCGGGTAACGGTGTGTCGCGCTACTATTGGCAGTCGGGCAAGGTGAGTGCTAAGGCTCAACCGTCGGGCTCGAATCAGGGAAGGCGGTGCTCCCATGGTCTCGGATCGTGGTCTCGAGGTGCTCCGCGTCATCGTGCAGGACTATGTCGCCTCCCGCGAGCCGGTCGGTTCCAAGACGATCGTCGACCGGCACTCGTTCGGCGTCTCCGCCGCGACCATCCGCAATGACATGGCGCAGCTCGAAGAGGAGGAGCTGATCGCGGCTCCGCACACCTCGTCCGGCCGCGTCCCCACCGACAAGGGCTACCGCGTCTTCGTCGATCGACTCACCGAGGTGCGTCCGCTCACCCCGGCGCAACGCCAGGCGATCGAGACCTTCCTCGGCCAGGCGGTCGACCTGGACGACGTGCTCTCGCGCACCACGCGCCTTCTCTCCCAGCTGACCAACCAGGTCGCGCTCGCGCAGTACCCCTCGTTCGGCAGCGCACGGATCCGCCACATCGAGCTGGTCGCGCTCGGGCCATCCCGGCTGATGACGGTGCTGATCACCGACACCGGCCGCGTCGACCAGCGGCTGCTCGAGCTGCAGGGCGGGCACTCCGCAGAGGCTGCGCTCGGGCCTGACTTCCTGGGAGAACTGCGCAGGCGGCTCAATGCCGAACTGGGCGGCAAGGCGCTCGCGGATGCCGGCGAGCTGCTGCGCTCCTTTGCGGCGGCATTCCCGCCCGACCGCGCCGTCGTGGTGGCCGCCGTCGCGGGCTGCCTGGCGGAGCAGATCACCGCGAACCGGCAGGACCGCCTGGTCATGGCGGGCGCGGCCAACCTGGCGCGCACCGAGGGCGATTTCAGCGGGAGCATCTACCCGGTGCTGGAGGCGATCGAGGAGCAGGTGATCCTGATCAAGCTCTTCAGCGAGATGGAGATCGACGCCGATGGCGTGACCGTCAGCATCGGGCACGAGAACCAGGGCTTCGGGCCGGGCGCGCAGGGACTCAGCGAGACGAGCGTTCTCGCCTCTGGTTACACGGCATCCGGGGGGAGCGTCGCCCGGCTGGGCGTGCTCGGCCCGACCCGGATGGACTATTCGAACAACATGGCAGCCGTGCGGGCCGTCGCCCGCTACCTGACGCGGCTGCTCTCCGACGACAATGCATGAGGAACTGTAAGAGTGGCTGACCACTACGAGGTTCTCGGGGTCGATCGCGCCGCGACGCCCGAGGAGATCAAGAAGGCGTACCGCAGGCTGGCCCGCGAACTGCATCCCGACGTGAACCCCAGCGAGGATGCCGCCGAGCGCTTCAAGCTGGTGACGCACGCCTACGACGTGCTCAGCGATCCGGATCAGCGCGAGCGCTACGACCTCGGGCCGCAGGCCGGCTTCGGGGGAGGAGGAGGCGGATTCGGGTTCGGCGACATCTTCGAGAGCTTCTTCGGCGCGGCACAGGGCCGCACGAGTGGGCCGCGCTCCCGTCGCGAACGCGGCCAGGATGCGCTGCTGCGCATCGAGGTCGACCTCGACGAGGTCGTCTTCGGCACCAAGCGCGATGTGGAGGTCGACACCGCGATCCTCTGCGCGACCTGCAACGGCTCGTGCTGCGCGCCCGGAACTTCGCCGGTCACCTGCGACATCTGCCGCGGGACCGGATCCATCCAGCGCTCGGTGCGCTCGCTGCTGGGCAATGTCATGACCTCGAGCCCGTGCGGCACCTGCCGCGGCTACGGCACCGTCATCCCGAACCCGTGCCCGACGTGCGCCGGCCAGGGGCGCGTGCGCGCCAAGCGCACGGTCACAGTCGACGTGCCATCCGGCGTGGACACCGGGATGCGCCTGCACCTGCCCGGCGAGGGCGAGGCCGGCCCGGCCGGCGGGCCGAACGGCGACCTCTACCTGGAGGTCAAGGTCAGGCACCACGACGTGTTCAGCCGCAATGGCGACGACCTGCTCGCCACGCTCGAGGTGCAGATGACGGATGCCATCCTGGGCACGACCGCGACCCTGGCCGCCCTCGACGGTGAGGTCGCGATCGAGCTCAAGCCCGGGGTGCAGAGCGCCGACATCGTCACCGTCAAGGACCGCGGGATCACCCGCCTCCGCGGCGGTGGGCGCGGGGACCTGAAGATCGGCATCCAGGTGGTGACCCCTGTGCGGCTCAACAGCAAGGAGCAGCAGCTCATCAAGCAGTTCTCCGAGAGCCGCCGGCCCGTTCCGCCGGAGTTCGCGACCTTCCAGCAGGGCCTGTTCGCCAAGCTGCGCGACCGCTTCCTCGGGATCTGAGCGCGCCGCGCCCGCGCCCGCTGCGCGCCGCCTGCCTCGCATTCGGGAGGATGACACGCCGTGCGCAGCCGGAGAACGCGGCCCGGCGACGGCGTGCCATCCTCCCGAAGAGACGGTGAGAGGCTGAAGCCATGGCATCGCTGTACCTGAATCCCGAGCTGGAGCCGGCGGATGCCGAACTCGGCGCCCGGGTCAGCCTGAGCGGCGAGGAGGCGCGGCACGCCGTGACGGTCGCCCGCGTGCGACTCGGGGAGCGGATCGCCAT
>WOYR01000056.1:10210-11990 GCA_011620705.1 Microbacteriaceae bacterium
TGCTCCATGAACTCCCGGCACACGCGTGCCCGTTCGTCTGCGAGTGGGCGGTCGGGCCGGACGAGCCGGCGGGCGACGTGGTCGTCGTGCAGGGTGACGCGTGCGCACCGAACACGGTCGTCGGCTCCGATGCGCGCTTCGCCGGCCATGTCGACCTCGGCTCACTCGGCGTCGCAGACCGCTGGGCCGACCTCGCCGTGGCGAGCATGAGCCTCGACTGGAACTTCGGTCCCGGCTGGCAGGCGGAGTTCTTCGCGGCGTACGGCATCACGCGCGACGAGGAGCGCATCCGGCACTACAGGGCGCTCTGGGACTCCGCGCCTTAAGATGAATGCCATGTCCACCGCACGGCCGGCCGCATTCGACTCACTCGTCGCGCGCCGGCTTCCTCCGGCGGTCGTCCATCAATCGGAAGGCGCCCTTGGCATCTAGCGACCTCAACAACTCGGGCGATCCGGCTTCTGCCGGGCATGCCGAGTTCGCGGTGGACGGCGTCGCCATGGTGCGGCTGCTCGGGCCCCAGGACCGCCTCCTCAGCACGATCGAGCGCCAGTTCCCCGGCGTCAGGCTTCTGGTGCGGGGCAATCTGGTGAGCCTGGACGGCTCGGCCGAGCAGGTGGCCGCGGCTGAGCGGCTCGTGCGCGAACTGATCGAGATGGTGCGGGGCGGTGCCGACCTCGGGCCGGTCGACGTCACATCCTCAGCACGGATCCTGGAGCGCGGCCAGGGCAGCCCGGCGGAGGTGCTCAGCCAGGCGATCCTGACCGGCAGGGGCAAGAGCATCCGGCCCAAGACGCTCGGCCAGAAGGCCTATGTCGACGCGATCGACCTGAACACGGTCACGTTCGGCATCGGTCCTGCGGGAACGGGCAAGACCTACCTCGCCATGGCGAAGGCGGTGCAGGCGCTGCAGCGCAAGGAGGTCGAGCGGATCATCCTCACGCGACCGGCCGTGGAAGCCGGAGAGCGGCTGGGATTCCTGCCCGGCACGCTGACCGACAAGATCGACCCCTATCTGCGGCCCCTCTATGACGCGCTCAACGAGATGATGGATCCCGAGATCGTGCCCAAGCTGCTCGCCTCGGGCACGGTCGAGGTCGCGCCGCTGGCCTATATGCGCGGCCGCACGCTGAACAACGCCTTCGTGGTGCTCGATGAGGCGCAGAACACCACTCCCGAGCAGATGAAGATGTTCCTGACGCGGCTCGGCTTCGGCACGCGGATGGTGGTCACCGGCGACATCACTCAGGTCGACCTGCCTGGCGGGGCCAGCGGCCTGCAACTCGTGACCCGAGTGCTGGACGGGATCACCGACATCCATTTCGCGCGCCTCACCAGCGAAGACGTGGTGCGCCACTCCCTCGTGGGCCGTATCGTCGACGCCTACACGAAGTACGACGCCGAGCGGCAGCTGCGCGCGTTCGAACGCCATCAGGCGTTCGAACAAGACGGCGCGGTCGAGAGGGAAGGGCAGAACCGGGCGGAGCGCCGCGGTCGCACGCCGCAGGACCACCGCCCGCCGTCGGCCGAGCGCCCGAAGCGCGGTTGGCGCGGATAGGAGCGCAGCGACGTGTCGATCGAGATCAACAACGAGTCCGGGCTGGATGTCGACGAGTCCGCCTTGCTGCGCCTTGCCGCTTACGAGCTGGACTTCCTGCGCGTGCATCCCGACGCCGAGCTGGCGATCCTGCTGGTGGATGAGGCAGCCATGGAGCAGTTGCATGTGCAATGGATGGACGAGCCGGGCCCGACCGACGTGCTGAGCTTCCCGATGGACGAG
>WOYR01000006.1 GCA_011620705.1 Microbacteriaceae bacterium
GCGCGCTCCCGGGGCTCGTCAGGCTGAGCTCGCTCGTGCGCTCGGTGCAGACGCCCGAGTTCGCCGGGATCACCTTCCACGAGGTGCTGGCGAAGAGTGCGCTGAACCGCGTTCCGGGCGCTGCCGCCTTGCCATTCGGCTGGACGATCAACCCCTATCGGGGCTGCAGTCATGCCTGCGTCTACTGCTTCGCCCGCAACACGCACAGCTATCTCGATCTCGACGCGGGCAAGGATTTCGACTCGCAGATCATCGTCAAAGTCAATGTGGCCGAGGTGCTCGAGAAGGAGCTGGCGAAGCCGGGCTGGGGGCATCATCCGGTCGCGCTGGGCACCAACACCGACCCGTATCAGCGGGCGGAGGGGCGCTACCGCCTGATGCCCGGGATCATCGCGGCGCTCGCCGCATCCGGGACCCCGTTCAGCATCCTGACCAAGGGCAGTCTGCTGCGGCGCGACCTGCCGCTGCTGCAGGAGGCATCCGAGCGCGTGCCCGTCGATGTCGCCATGTCGATCGCGGTGTACGACGACCAGCTGCAGCAGTCGGTCGAGCCGGGCACGCCCAGCACAGCAGCGCGCCTCGCCACGGTGAAGGCGGTGCGGGATGCCGGCCTGTCCTGCGCGGTGTTCCTGATGCCGGTGCTGCCGTACCTCACCGACTCGGTCGCGCACCTCGATCGCGCCTTCGGGATGATCGCGGATGCCGGGGCATCCTCGGCCGCCTGCACGGCCCTGCACCTGCGGCCCGGTGCCCGCGAGTGGTACCTGGCGTGGATCGCGCGCGAGCATCCGGAGCTGGTGCCGCTCTACGCCGAGCTGTACCGCGGCGGCGCCAACGCGCCGAAGGAGTACCGCAGCTGGCTGGCGGCGCGGGTGCAGCCCCTGCTGCGCAAGCATGGGCTGGACCGTCCGCCCCGGCTCGCTCCGCCCCGGCTCGGCAAGGCGGCCGGCGTCGCGCGGGCCCGCACTCCGGCGTCCATCCAGCCGACGCTGTTCTGATCGCGGGTCGCCCGTCGCGGCATCCAGCCGTTTGTACCCCGTTCGCTTAGGCTGTCCCCATGACCGTCACCGATCACGCCACGACATCGACGTCGTGGGCCGTTGGCGCGGATCACGACCAGCCTCGCGGAGCCGTGCCGCCGTCCCGCGTCCGCCTCGCCCTGCTCGACGACCACGAAGTGCTGCTCGACAGCCTCAGCAGCTGGATCGAGCAGCACGCACGCGACTTCGACGTGGTCCTCTCCGCCACCACCTGGCTGCAGCTGGTGCACAGCCCGGCCTTCCCCACCGAACTGGTCTTCATCGACTTCCAGCTCAAGGAGGCCGTCTCGATCGAGGCGCGGGTGCGCACCTGCCGTGCCGCCGGCGTGAAGGTCATCGTGCTGTCGAGCGTCGACACCGATGAGGCGCGAGAGAGGGCGCTCGCCGCTGGGGCTGCCGTCTTCCTGCCGAAGTCCCTCCCGATGTCGCAGGTGATGGATGCCGCGCGCCAGGTGATGGGAATGGAGAGCGACGGCGGGCATCCGCACCCCTGGCGCCCGCTGCCGGCGGGAGCCGCCCCGCAGGCGAGCCCGAAGCTCAGCCCCGGCGAGCTGGAGGCTCTCAAGCTCTACGTGACCGGGCTCAGCACTGCCGAGGTGGCGTCGCGGATGAACGTGCAGTACGAGACCGCGAAGACCTATCTGCGGCGCGTCCGGGAGAAGTACGCGCGGATCGGGCGGCCGGCGAGCAGGAAGGCGGATCTGATGCGCCGCGCCGCCGAGGACGGATTCCTGGAATGAGCAGGCCGGCCCAATTGAGCAGGCAGGCGCAGTTGAGCAGGCCGGCCCAGTCGCACGGACCGGCGTAGTGGCGAAGCTCTACTTCCGCTACGGCGCCATGAACAGCGGCAAGAGCACCGCGCTGCTGCAGGCCGCGTACAATTACGAGGAGCGCCACCAGCGCGTTCTGCTCGCGAAGCCGGCCATCGACTCGCGCGGCGACAACTCGATCGTGTCGCGGCTGGGCGCATCTCGCCAGGTCGACTTCGCGATCGGGCCCGACGACGACATCCTCGCGACGTTCATGCGCGAGCGCGCGGAGGTGATCCGCAGCACCGGGCAGGACGTCAGCTGCCTGCTCGTCGACGAGGCGCAGTTCCTCAGCGAGTCGCAGGTCGACGACCTGCTGCGGATCGCCGTCGAGGAGGATGTGCCGGTGCTGGCATACGGCATCCGCACCGACTTCCAGACGGTCGCCTTCCCCGGCAGTCGCCGGCTGCTCGAGATCGCCCATTCGCTGGAGGAGCTCAAGACGATCTGCCGCTGCGGCCGCAAGGCGATCTTCAACGCCCGCAAGGTCGACGGCCGGTTCGTGTTCGACGGCGACCAGGTGGCGATCGACGGTGCGAGCGAGGTGAGTTACGAGCCGCTCTGCGGGGCCTGCTACCTGGAGGAGAGCGGCGGGGTGCTCAACCGCGGCCGCCGCCCGCGGCTCGACTTCAGCTACGGCTCGGCGCCGGACCCCGACTTCAGCTGATGC
>WOYR01000070.1 GCA_011620705.1 Microbacteriaceae bacterium
GTCGGGCTGACAAGATTTGAACTTGCGACCCCCTGACCCCCAGTCAGGTGCGCTACCAAGCTGCGCCACAGCCCGTGGCCTGCGCCGGAAGTCCGGCACGGTGGTCTAGCTTAGCGGTCCGCGGCGGGCGCGGCGTCCGGGCCTGGCGCGGAGTCGGCCCGCGGAGGTTTCGGGAAGGCGGCGCGCATGACATCCCCGGTCAGGATGTCGCCGACCCCGATCAGCAGCAGGCTGAAGACGATCTGCTCGATGGTCATCCAGAGCGGGTAGAGGCCGGGGATCGCGGCGATCACCAGTGTGACGACCGGGAAGATCCTGCTGAACAGCCGCAGCCGCGAGTACGCCCAATACCAGCCGAGCGAAGCGCGCCAGGCGAAGTAGAGCAGGGTCGCCGTGATCGCCAGCACCGCGATGCTGCGGAACCAGACTGCCCATTGCGGTGGCCCACCCTGCACCGTCAGCACGATGGCGATGATCACGGCGGCGATGCCCACGACGATCTCGGCGGCCAGAATCCACAGGATGCCGATGAACCCGCGCCGCGTGCGAGGCTGCTGCGCCAGCTCGATGCGGCGGCCCGCGAGGCGCCCGCCCGCGATCCGGTCCAGGCGCAGGAACAGCGGCTCGAGTGGACGCAGCACCCGGGTCACCCCTTCGAGTAGGCCCACGGTCAGTTCCGGATGACGCGGGCCGGCTCGCCGTCGCGGAACTCCTCGGCGATGGTCGGCGCGCCGTCGGGGCGCGAGATCACCTCGATCGAATCGCCGGCGCGGACGATGCCGGTGCGCAGCACGCGCAGGTAGGCCCCCGGCCGCTCCGCCTGCTGGAATCGCTTCACCCAGCCGCGCTCGAGCTCCGGCCCGAACCGAGCACCGACCCAGCGCGCGAAGGTCTGGCACGGCCGCCGCGGAGAGGTCACCTCCAGCTCCACGGCGTCCTCGCCGCTGCCGATGCGCCAGCGCTCGCCGATCCGGGCCCCGCTCACGTCGAGCCCGGCCACGCGCAGGTTCTCCCCGAACCAACCCGGCCCCAGGTCGCCGCCGGCCTCGCCGCCCAGTTGCGCGCCCCACCACGCGGCATCCTCCTCGGCGTAGGCGTACAGCGCGGCATCGAGGCCGCCGTGGTGCTTGCGGTCGGCCTGGACGTCGGCCCGGGCGCCGTACGGGCCGATTCTGACGGCGCCGTCCTGGGCCCGCTTGTCGATCGCGGTCACCCCGACGGTGCCGTCGTCGGGGCGCAAGGCGCTGACGACGCAGACGGCGAGCAGCTGGGGCACCCTTCGATCCTAGGAGCGGAGGTGCCGGGCGCGGCTCGAAGCGCCTGCTCGGCGCACCTCAGCTCCGGAACGGGCTGAGCCCCATCTGGTTGCGCACCCCGGTGAGCTCGCCGATGTGATGGATGATGTGCCCGCCGAGCGTCCAGCGGTACAGCACATGCGGCGCCGACCACTGCCGGTACACCCAGTCGAACTCCTGCTCGTCGAGACCCGCGCGGCGCAGCGCGGCGGCGACATCGGGCAGAACGTCGATGCTCGCAGCATCCTGGTGCCCGAGGAAGGCGCGCACCTCGTCGAACACCGAGAGCGCGTAAGCCTCGAGCTGCGGGGTGTCGATCATCTCCAGCAATGGCTGCTGGGTCTCCTGCAGGCCGGCGCTGGGCGCGGCCACCTCTGCGGGGACGCCGTCGAGCAGCGCGTCCGACATCGCCGGATCGTGCCCGAGCACCCGCAGTGCGAGGCCGGCGTGGCGGGCGACGTGGAAGACCGTCCAGTCGACGGAGTTGGCTCCTGGCAGCCGCTCGCGCCGCCGCCCGGTCGGAACCACCTCCAGGATCTGCGTGCTCAGCCGGTGTTGCGCGTCGTCGTGCTCGGCGACCAGCCAGCTGCCCAGATCCATGGCGCGAGTCTACTGACGCGCTCCAGCGCGCGATCACCGCCCGCGCTCGCCCGGTGCCGAATCAAGGAAATGCCGCATCATCCCGGGCATATCGCCCGCATCCCGACCCTGCTGCGGGGGTTTCCTTGATTTCGCACAGGGCGCACGGGACGCACAGGGCGCGCGGGACGCGCGGGCGCAACGGGGACGGTCAGCGGCGGCGCTTCTCGCGCACGCGCATGTTCACCACGATCGGCGTGCCCTCGAAGCCGTAGACCTCGCGCAGCCGGCGCGTGATGAAGCGGCGGTATCCGGGATCGAGGAAGCCGGTCGTGAACAGCACGAAGGTCGGCGGGCGGGTGGATGCCTGCGTGCCGAACAGGATGCGCGGCTGCTTGCCCCCGCGCACCGGGTGCGGGTGCTCGGCCGTGAGCTCGGCGAGCAGCGCGTTGAACTTGCCGGTCGGGATGCGGGTGTCCCAGCTGTCCAGCGCCACCTCCAGTGCCGGGACCAGCTTCTCGAGGTGCCTGCCGGTGCGGGCGGAGATGTTCACCCGGGGAGCCCAGCTGACGTGCGCCAGGTCCTGCTCGATCTCTCGCTCCAGGTAGCGGCGGCGGTCCTGGTTCTCGGCGCCGGCCGTGTCGAGCAGATCCCACTTGTTGTAGGCGAGCACGAGCGCGCGGCCCGACTCGAGCACGAGGTCGATGATGCGCACGTCCTGCTCGCTGACCGGTTGGCTCACGTCGAGCAGCACGACCGCGACTTCGGCCTTCTCGAGGGCGGCGCTGGTGCGCAGGCTGGCATAGAAGTCGGCGCCATGCTGCAGGTGCACGCGGCGCCGGATGCCGGCGGTGTCCACGAAGCGCCACAGCTTGCCGCCGATCTCCACCAGCTCGTCGACCGGATCGCGGGTCGTCCCGGCGAGCTCGTCGACCACCACGCGCTCCTCGCCCGCTGCCTTGTTGAGCAGGCTCGACTTGCCCACGTTCGGCCGTCCCAGCAGAGCGACCCGGCGGGGACCGCCGACCTCCTCCTTGGCGACGGACGAGACCTCCGGCAGCACGGTCATGACATGGTCGAGCAGGTCGGCGACACCGCGGCCGTGCACGGCGCTGACCGGCCAGGGCTCGCCGAGCCCGAGGCTCCACAGCTCCGCCGCCTGCGGGTCGCGGATGGCGTCGTCGGCCTTGTTCGCGACCAGGATGACCGGCCGCTTGCTGGCGCGAAGCATCCGCACCACGTGCTCGTCGGTCGCGGTGGCGCCCACGTTGATGTCGACGACGAACAGGACGGCATCCGCCAGGTCGACGGCCACTTCCGCCTGCGCCGCGACCGATGCATTGATCCCGCGGGCGTCGGGCTCCCAGCCGCCGGTGTCGACGACGGTGAAGCGGCGGCCCAGCCACTCCGACTTGTACGAGACACGGTCGCGCGTGACTCCTGGGGTGTCCTCGACGACGGCCTCGCGGCGGCCGATGATGCGGTTCACCAATGCCGACTTGCCCACATTCGGCCGCCCCACGATCGCCAGCACGGGCAGGGCGGGGTAGTAGGTGATGCCGTCGACACCCTCCTCGGAGGCTTCGAGAAGCTCGAGGTCCTCCTCGTCCAGTTCATAGTCGGCCAAGCCGGAGCGCAGGGAGGAGGCGCGCGCCTCTGCGACCTCGTCATCGAGCTCGGCGAGGCGTCCGATGACTGCCGCGGCTTCGCCATCGGCCTCGACGATCTCGGTGTCCGGCTCGATGGCGGGGCCCGGGCTGCCGTCGATCGGCTCGCGGTCGTCGGTCATGGTGGTGCCTCTTTCAGTGCGCAGGAAGGATGTGCTCAGCTCGTGCTGCGCACCAGATCGACGACGGCCTGAACGGTCTGCCCGAAGTCCAGTTCGGTCGAGTCGATCGTCGTCACCCCGGGAGCCGCGGTCAGGAAGTCGACCACCTGGGCGTCCCGTCGGTCCCGCTCGCGCAACTGCGGACCCGTGGAGGCGGCGCCCGAGGAGAGTTCGGCGGAGCGCCTGGCAATCCTAACGTCTTCGGCGGCGGTGAGCAGGATGCGCACCCGGGCATCCGGCGCGACGACCGTGGTGATGTCGCGGCCCTCGACCACGATGCCGGGCCGATCGGTGGCGGCGATCAGCCGCCGGAACACCTCGTTGAGCGCCACCCGCACCTCGGGGATGCGCGCGACATCGCTCACCGCAGCGGTGACCCGCGGTTCGCGGATGGCGTCGGTCACGTCGACGGCCCGGCCGTCCACCTCGACCCGCACCACGGTCGCGGCGCCGTGCACCTCGGTCGAGTAGTGGAAGGAGCGCAGCAGCCCGACGACCGCTGCGGCATCCGTCAGATCGAGCCCGCGCTCGAGGCCGAGCCAGGTCAGCGAGCGGTATGCGGCGCCGGTGTCCAGGAAGGCGAAGCCCAGCGCGACCGCCGCCGCCTTGCTCACACTCGACTTGCCACTCCCGGCAGGGCCGTCGATGGCGACCACGATCGGGCCGCTGCTCATCGCCCGCCTTCCGCCAGCGTCCAGCCGCGTGCCTCCAGCGCCGCGGCCAGCCGGTGCGCTGCCTCGGGCAGCACGTCGATCTCCGCGAAGCCGACCTGCGCTCCCGGCGAGTGCTCGAGACGGAAGTCCTCGAGGTTCACGCCCTCCTCGCCGATCTCGGTCAGCAGGCGGGCGAGCTGGCCGGG
The DNA here is from genome assembly GCA_011620705.1 of Microbacteriaceae bacterium. GTDB lineage: Bacteria > Actinomycetota > Actinomycetes > Actinomycetales > Microbacteriaceae > Lysinimonas. Next base: position 4,562 of record WOYR01000070.1, read on the forward strand.
CCGGTCGTCGACTTTGACGATCAGGACCGCATAGCGGTCGTCCCTGCCGTGCTTGCCCGGGATCCGCGCGACCCCCTGATTGCCGGCGGCGAGCGTTTCCGCGATGCGCCGCAGGGAACCGGATGCCGATGGCGCGTCCAGCGCCGAGATCACCGCATCCAGTTCGTCCCGGTAGTCGCGCAGCACGCGGGCGACCGGCGCCGCATTCGCCCCCAGGATCTGCACCCACAACTCAGGGTTGCTGCCGGCGATCCTGGTGGTGTCGCGCAGGCCCTGGCCCGCCAATCCGACCTCGGCATCGCTGGCGCCGCGCAGCCGTGCGGCCAGCAGCGAGGCGACCAGTTGGGGCACGTGCGAGACGAGCGCGACGCCCTCGTCGTGCTCCTCGGCGCTCATCCGCACGGGGGTGGCGCCCAGCTCGATCGCCAGGTCCTCCAGCACGCGGAGCTGCTCGGGTGCCGTGGCATCGTGCGGGGTGATCACCCAGGGGCGCCCGAGGAAGAGGTCCGCGCGCGCCGAGACGGCGCCGCCGCGCTCGCGCCCGGCCATCGGATGCGAGCCGAGGTAGCGGGCGAGGTCGGCGCCGGCATCCTGGAGCCAGGAGAGAATGCCGGACTTGACGCTCGCGACATCGCTGACCAGGGCGTTCGGATGCGCGGCGAGCTCGGCGGCGACCACGTCGGCGACCAGGTCAGGGGGCACGGCGACGATCACCAGTCTCGGCTCGTCATCGGCCCGTGCGAGCCGACCGGCGCCGTAGTCGACGGCCAGGCGCAGATTGCTGCGCGAGGTGTCGGCCAGGATCACGTCGAGCCCGCGCTCGCGCAGCGCGAGGCCGATGGAGGCCCCCAGAAGGCCGGCGCCGACGATGCGCACAGGGCCGACGATGCGCACAGGGCCGCTGACCCTCGCGGCTCTCGAATCGCTCAGCTCGCTCAATCGACATCCTCACTGCCGCTCTCGGCGGGGCGCCCAGCCGGCCCCCCGGGCTCGCGCGACAGCGTCAGCAGCATCCCGAGTTCATCCCGCGTCAGCTCGCGGGCGCGCCCCACGCCGAGCGTACCGAGGTGGAGCGGGCCGAACTGCCGCCGCACCAGCTCCTGCACCGGATGCCCGACCGCGGCGAGCATGCGCCGCACGACCCGGTTGCGGCCGGAGTGCAGGGTCAGTTCGACGATGCTCCTCCCCCGCGACGGCTCCCCGACCAGTCGGGCGCGATCGGCCGCGATCGGGCCGTCGTCCAGCTCGATCCCGGCTTCGAGCCTGCGCAGGGCATGGGGGTGGACGATGCCATCGACGGTCGCGATGTAGCTCTTGGTGACGCCGAAGGAGGGGTGCGCGAGCACATGCGCGAGCTCGCCGTCGTTGGTCAGCAGCAGCAGCCCGCTCGTGTCGGAGTCGAGCCGGCCGACATTGAACAGCCGCTCCGGATACCCGGCGGTGAAGTCGCGAAGATCGGGTCTGCCCTTCTCGTCGAGCATGGTGCTCACCACGCCGGTCGGCTTGTTGAGCATCACATAGCGCTTGGCGGGATCCAGTTGCACCGCGCTGCCGTCGACCGCCACCTTGTCGCGCAGCGGGTCGACACGCGATCCGAGCTCGGTCACGACCTGCCCGTTGACGCTCACCCGGCCCGCGGCGATCAGCTGCTCGCTGACCCGCCGCGAGGCGACACCGGCGGCGGCGAGCACCTTCTGCAGGCGCTCGCCGTCATCGCGGGGCATGTCGGGCACGGGCGGGCTATCTGCTGCTGAAGACGTCGTCGAAGCCTTCTGCGCCGTCTTCGAGCAGCGGCGAGATCAGCGGCAGCTCGTCGAGCGAGTTGATGCCGAGCTGGGTCAGCAGCAGATCCGTGGTGGCGTAATGGATGGCACCGGTCTCGCTGTCGGTGAAGGCCTCCGTGATCAGCCCGCGCCCGAGCAGGGTGCGCACCACGGAATCCACGTTGACCGCGCGGATGGAGGCGATCGATCCGCGGCTGATCGGCTGCTTGTACGCGATCACGGCGAGCGTCTCGAGCGCCGCCTGCGACAGCTTGCTGGGGTTCTGCGTGAGCACGAAGTCGCGCACCAGCTCGTCGTGCTCGGCGCGCACGTACAGCCGCCACCCGCCTCCCACCTCGCGCAGCTCGAAGCCGCGCCGCGGCCCGCCCGCGAGACCGTCATAGTCCTCGACGAGCCGCTCGATCGACTGCCGAACGGCCGACACCGGAGCATTCACCGCCGTGGCGAGAGATACCAGCGACTGAGGCTCGTCGGCCACCACGAGAATCGCCTCGAGGCTGCGCTCGGTATCCTGCTCAGGCATCGTAATCCGACCCCAGCGCCGCGAGCTGCTCCTCGTTCCAGTGCTGAGCAGTCCAGCGCAGCGTCAACTCCCCCAGCGGCTCCAACTGCTCGAAGGAGATCGCGGCATGCCGGTACAGTTCGAGCACCGCGAGGAAGCGCGCGATCACCACGCCTTTCGCCTCGGCACCCGCGATCAGCTGCCGGAAGCTCACCGTCCCGCCCGCGCGGAGCATCGCGACGACATGCGCAGCCTGCTCCCGGATGCTGACCAGCGGCGCGTGCAGGTGATCGAGTCCCACCACCGGCAGCTCGCGCGGCGCGAGGGCGAGGGCGGCCAGAGCCGCGAAGTCGTCGAGACTGAGCGTCCACTGCAGCTCGGGGGTCTGCCGGCGGTACTTCTCCTCGAGCCGCACCGAGCGCACGTGGCGCGTCGACTCCGCCTCCAGCCGCTGCGCGAACCAGGCGGCCGCCTCCTTGAATGCCCGGTATTGCAGCAGCCGGGCGAAGAGCAGGTCGCGCGCCTCGAGCAGCGCGACGTCCTCCGCATCCACCAGCTCGCCCTGCGGCAGCAGCCCGGCGACCTTGAGATCGAGCAGGGTCGCCGCGACCACGAGGAACTCGCTGGCCTGCTCGAGCTCCCGCTCCGAGTCGAGCCCGTGCAGATAGGAGATGAACTCGTCGGTCACCCGGCTCAGCGACACCTCGGTGATGTCGAGCTCGTGCTTGGCGATCAGCGAGAGCAGCAGATCGAAGGGGCCGTTGAAGTTGCTCAGCGACAGCGAGAAGACCGCAGAGTCGACGGCCTCGTCGGGTCCCACCTCCAGGCCGATCGCCACGCTAGGCGACGGCGCCACGGGCGATCAGCTCTCGAGCCACCGTGCGATAGGCCTCGGCGGCGGCGTGGTCGGGCGAGAAGGCGTTCAGGGGCGCGCCGGCGACCGAGGCATCCGGGAATTTCACGGTCCGTCCGATCACCGTCTCGAGCACGCTGTCGCCGAAGGCCTCCACCACGCGCTCGAGCACCTCGCGCGAGTGCAGCGTCCTGGCGTCGTACATGGTCGCCAGGATGCCGTCGAGCCGGATGGCGGGGTTCAGCCGATCGCGCACCTTCTCCACCGTCTCGACCAGGAGCGCGACCCCGCGCAGCGCGAAGAACTCGCACTCCAGCGGGATCAGCACGCCGTGCGCCGCCGTCAGCGCGTTCACCGTGAGCAGGCCGAGGGAGGGCTGGCAGTCGATCAGGATGACGTCGTAGCGATCCGCGACCTGGCGCAGCACCCGTGCCAGGATCTGCTCGCGCGCCACCTCGTTGACCAGATGCACTTCGGCCGCCGAGAGGTCGATGTTGGCGGGGATGAGGTCGAGGTTCTCGGTCTGCGTGTGCACGATCGCGCTCGACACGTCCGTGACGGTGCCCAGCAGCAGGTCGTAGATGGTCACCGCATCGTGCGTCGGCACCCCCAGGCCGGCGCTCAGAGCGCCCTGGGGGTCGAAGTCGACCGCGAGAACGCGGCGGCCGTACTCGGCGAGCGAGGCGCCGAGGTTGATCGCGGTGGTCGTCTTGCCGACGCCGCCCTTCTGGTTGCAGAGAGCGATGATGCGCGCTGGACCGTGCGATGTGAGCGCGGCAGGTAGGGGGAACTCGGTCAACGGGCGGCCGGTCGGGCCGAGTGCGGGGGTCTCCATCCCCGGCAACTCGGTGACATCCTCACGGTGGGCCGTCATGCTCACGATTCTATGGCGGGGGTTTCCGGCCCCCTGGCGGCGCGCTTGAAGTGGAGGTTGAGGGTTGAAGCGCCGGAAACGGCCTTCGCTCAGAACGGAGCGCGCGCGCGGGGATGCGAGGTGGCGTACACGTCGCGCAAGGCATCCGCCGTCACCCGGGTGTAGATCTGCGTGGTCGCCACGCTGGCGTGGCCGAGCAGTTCCTGCACGACGCGCACATCGGCGCCGCCCTGCAGCAGGTGAGTGGCGAAGGAGTGCCGCATGCTGTGCGGCGAGAGGGGGATCTCCAACTGCGCCCGATCGCCGGCGCTGCGGATGATGAGCCATGCGCTCTGCCGCGACAGTCGAGCCCCGCGCATCCCCAGGAACAGCGCAGGCGTTGACCGGCCGCGCGCCGAGAGCAGCGGCCGCCCCCGCACCAGGTACGCGTCGAGGGCGGCCCGTGCGTAGCTGCCCACCGGCACGACGCGCTGCTTGTTGCCCTTTCCGAACAACCGCACCACCTCGCTGGAGCCGCCATCGCCGATGAGGTCGTCGACGTTGAGGCTCACGGCTTCCGAGATGCGCGCGCCGGTGGCGTACAGCAGTTCGAGCAGCGCCTTGTCGCGCAGCCGGTCGAGTTCCTCGCCGTCGGTGGCGGCCAGCAGCCGCTCGACCTGCGCGATCGTCAGCGCCTTCGGCAGAAGCGCGGGGAGCTTCGGCGGGCTCACCGCGACCGCGGGGTCGCTCTCGAGCATCCCCTCGTCGACGAGGAAGCGCGTGAAGCCCCGCACCGAGGACAGCGCCCGGGCGACCGATGATGCGGCAAGGGGTTGCGGCCGCTCCCGCAGCCCGCGGACGAACTCGGTCACCGCGGGCGTCGTGATCCCCGCCGGCTCGAGCACCGCGCGCTCCTCGAGGAAATCCAGGAAACCGTCGAGGTCCCGACGGTACGCCGCGACGGTGTTCGCCGACCGCCCGCGCTCGATCCCGACGTGGCGCAGATAGCGCGAGAGCTGCGTCCGCAGCTGCCCGGTTCTCGTCTCAGCGCCGAGTGGCATGGGCGGCGAGCACCGCGATGATGAGGATCGAATTCGTCAGCCGGCCTTCGAGCACTGCGTCGACGGCCTCGTCGAGGGGCACCCACCGGACCACGATCTCCGCCTCCTCGTCCATGCGCGGGTACGGCTCCTCGGCGGCGGACAGCCCGCGCGCCTCGTAGACGCGCACCACCTCGTTGCTGCCTCCCGGCGAGGTGTGGAAGACGATGATCTCCGACCAGTGCTCGGCAGCCAGATCGGCCTCCTCCGCCAGCTCGCGCCGCGCGGCATCCATCGGCGGCTCGCCCTCGACGTCGAGCAGCCCTGCCGGCAGCTCCCAGTCGCGCAGGCCGATCGGATGGCGGTACTGGTTGATCAGCAGGACGCGCTCATCCTCGTCGATCGCCAGTACCGCGACTGCTCCCATGTGGTCGACGTACTCGCGCTCGATGGTGTGATCGGCGAACTGGAACTCGTCGCGGCGCACGTCCCAGATGCGCCCCTCGAAGACCACCTCCGAGGAGACGGCGACCGCGGGGTCGCTCAGATCGCGGATCGGGCCGCGCGCCAGCACGAACATGTCATCGGCGTCGTCGCTCACGCTCAGACCTCCGCCGGCTCGGCGACGCCGGCCGGCTCCGGCTCGAGGTGCGGCACGTGCACCTGCTCGCTCCCGGCCGAGCCGCCCGCACCCGATTCCGGCAGCGCGCCGGGCTCGGCCACCTCGAACAGGAGCGAGGCGCGGCTGCGCTCCAGGGCGGCCGCGATCAGCCCGCGGAAGAGCGGATGCGCGCGATTCGGGCGCGAGCGCAGCTCGGGGTGCGCCTGCGTGCCGACGTAGAAGGGATGCACCTCGCGAGGCAGTTCGACGTATTCCACCAGCGAGCGATCCGGCGAGACGCCCGAGAAGACCATGCCTGCCTCCGAGATCCGATCACGGTAGTGGTTGTTCACTTCGTAGCGGTGGCGGTGGCGCTCGGATGCCGTGGCCGCCCCGTACAGCTCGCTCACGATCGATCCCGGCTCCAGCGCGGCCTCGTACAGCCCGAGCCGCATCGTGCCGCCCAGGTCGCCGTGGTCGATGATGTCGACCTGCTCCGCCATGGTCGCGATCACCGGGAACTCGGTGTCGGGATCGAACTCGGAGCTCGACGCGCCGAGAAGGCCGACGACATCCCGCGAGTACTCGATGACCATGCACTGCAGGCCCAGGCACAACCCGAGGGCCGGGATGCGGTTCTCGCGCGCGAAGCGCAGCGCGCCGAGCTTGCCCTCGATGCCGCGCACCCCGAAGCCGCCAGGAACGCAGACGCCGTCGACATCCGCCAACTGCTTCGCCGCGCCCTCCGGCGTCTCGCACTCGTCGGACGGGACCCAGCGGATCGCGACCTTGGTCTCGGCGGCGAACCAGCCGGCCTTCAGGGCCTCGGTCACCGAGAGGTAGGCGTCCGGCAGGTCGATGTACTTGCCGACCAGCGCGATCGTGACCTCGTGCTTGGGCTCGTGAACGGTCTTGAGCAGCTCGTGCCAGCCGTCCCATTCGACATCGTGCGCCTGATCCAGCCCGAGCTGCTCGATGATGTAGGCGTCGAGCCCCTGCTGATTCAGCATGGTCGGGATGTCGTAGATGCTCGGGACGTCGACCGCGTTCACGACCGCGCGCTCCTCGACATCGCACATCAGCGCGATCTTGCGCTTGTTGGACTCGCTCACGATCCGGTCGCTGCGCAGCACCAGGGCATCCGGCTGGATGCCGATGGAGCGCAGCGCCGCGACCGAATGCTGGGTGGGCTTGGTCTTCTGCTCACCGGATGCGCCCATGTACGGCACCAGCGAGACGTGGACGAAGAACACGTTGCGGCGCCCCAGCTCGTGGCGCACCTGGCGCGCGGATTCGAGGAAGGGCTGGCTCTCGATGTCGCCGACCGTGCCGCCGATCTCGGTGATGATCACATCCGGGACGGGCGAGCCGTCGGCCGGCGGCTGGGCCTGCAGCCGCATCCGGCGCTTGATCTCGTCGGTGATATGCGGGATGACCTGGACGGTGTCGCCGAGGTACTCGCCGCGGCGCTCGCGCTGGATCACCCGCGAGTAGATCTGCCCGGTCGTGACGTTGGCGGCCTGATCGAGGTTGATGTCGAGGAAGCGCTC
>WOYR01000085.1:0-3095 GCA_011620705.1 Microbacteriaceae bacterium
CGTCACCCACGACCAGGAGGAGGCGCTCGCCGTCGCCGACCGGGTCGCGGTGATGAGCAGCGGCAACATCGAGCAGATCGGCACCCCGGAGGAGCTGTACCTGGCGCCGTCGTCGCCGTTCGTCGCCGAGTTCGTCGGCTTGTCGAACAAGGTCGCCGGAACGCTCTCGAACGGCGTGGTCTCCGTGCTCGGCGCGGAGCTTGACCTGCTGGGCGAGCCGCAGCCCGACGGACCGGTCTCGGCGTACATCCGTCCCGAGGACATCGAATACGGCAGGGGCGCCATCGCCGGCACGGTGGTCACGACCAGCTTCCTCGGCTCGCTGCGCCGCACCCGCGTGCTGCTCGACGACGGCACGCTGCTGAGCGTGCAGCACGACGTGTCGGACAAGCCGGAACCGGGGATGCCGGCCAGACTCGGGCTGCGCGGCCGCGCCGTCAGCGCGGAGCCGATCGCGGGCTGACGCCGTTCGAGCCTTTCGACAGCCGCGGCCTCGGCCTCGCCGGTCGGCCAGCTTAGACTGGCGACGTGGCCGCGAAACCCTCCGACGAGCCGACGACGAATGACGTGGTCGAGCGGTCGCTGACGCCCGGCATCCGGATCGCGGCGGCATGGTCATGGCGCATCCTGCTCGTCGTCGGGGTGTTGGGCGTCTTCGTGTTCCTGTTCATCCAGCTGCGCGGGATCCTCATCCCGTTCCTGATCGCGCTGCTGCTGGCGGCGCTGCTCGTCCCGTTCTCGCAGTGGCTGCAGCTGCGCCACCGCTGGCCGAAGTGGGCCGCGATCACCGTCAGCGAGGTCGGCATCCTGGTGGTCTTCGCCGGGCTGATCTACCTGGTCGTGTCGTTCATCATCCGCGGCTACCCGGCCCTGCAGCAGCAGACGATCGCCCGCTACGCCGATTTGAAGGTCTTCCTGGCCGGGTCGTTCGGCCTCACAGACAAGGACATCACCGGCTACGTCGACCAGTTCGTCACGGCTTTCCAGCAGGATTCCTCCGGGCTGCTCAGCGGCGCCCTCTCGGTGGGCACGACGGCGGGCCATGTGATCACCGGCGCCCTCATCGTCCTGTTCTCCACGCTGTTCCTGCTGATCGACGGTCGCGGCATCTGGCAGTGGATCGTCCGGCTGTTCCCGGTCAGGGCGCGGCCCGCGATGATCGGCGCCGGGGAGGCCGGCTGGATCACGCTCACCACCTTCGTGAAGGTGCAGATCTTCGTCGCCTTCGTGGATGCCGTCGGCATCGGGCTCGGCGCCTTCATCCTGGGCCTGTTCACGGGCGGGTTCCCCCTGGTGATCCCGATCGCCATCGCGGTCTTCCTCGGATCGTTCATCCCGTTCGTCGGCGCCGTCGTCACCGGCGCGGTCGCGGTCTTCGTCGCGCTGGTGTTCCTCGGCCCGATCCCCGCCCTGGTCATGCTGGGGGTGGTGATCCTCGTGCAGCAACTCGAGGGGCACGTGCTGCAGCCCTTCGTCATGGGCACCGCCGTGAAGGTGCATCCGCTGGCCGTGGTGCTCGCGGTGGCGACCGGCGGACTCGTCGGCGGCATCGCCGGCGCCCTGTTCGCCGTACCGTTCGTCGCCACCCTGAATGTGGTGATCGGCTACATCGCGCGCGGGGACTGGCGCGAGAATCCTCATCCGAGGGTCGGCGATGTCGTTCCCACGACGAGAGGCGGTCGGCGTGCCCGCGGCGATGCCTCGTCCTGAGCCCGATCCCGCTGACGCCCTGCCGGGGCCGAGTCTCGCTGAGATCCGGGAGGCGCGCGAGCGGGTCTCCTCCGTCGCCGCTACCACGCCGATGGACGACTCGCGGTTCCTCTCGAAGGCGCTCGGGCATCCGGTTCACCTCAAGGCCGAGAACCTGCAGCGCACCGGCTCGTACAAGATCCGCGGCGCATACAACCGGCTCGCCCAGCTGAGCGAGGAGGAGAAGGCGCGGGGCGTCGTGGCGGCATCGGCCGGCAACCACGCGCAGGGTGTGGCCCTGGCCGCGCGGGAGCTCGGCATCGCCGCCACCATCTTCATGCCGCTCGGCGTCGCGCTGCCGAAGCTGCAGGCCACCCGGGGCTACGGAGCGGATGTGGTGCTGCACGGCGCGATCGTCGACGAGACCCTGCAGGCCGCCGCCGAGTTCGCGCAGCGCACCGGCGCGGTGCTGATCCCGCCGTTCGACCATCCGGATATCGTGGCCGGTCAGGGAACGCTGGCTCTCGAGATCCTCGAGCAGCTGCCTCTCGTTGAAAACGTCGTCGTTCCGATCGGGGGAGGCGGCCTGATCTCGGGCATCGCCACCGCCTTCGCCCAGCTGGAGCCCGAACTCGGCCGCAACGTGCGCGTCGTCGGAGTGCAGGCGCAGAACGCCGCCTCCTACCCGCCGTCGCTGGCGGCGGGCGCCCCGATCACCGTTGCGACGCTTCCCACGATCGCGGACGGCATCGCGGTCGCGCGCCCGGGTGCGCTCAACTTCGAGATCATCCGGCGGACGGTCGACCAGGTCGTCACCATCGAGGACGACGAGATCGCCAAGGCGATCGTCGTGCTGCTCGAGCGGGCGAAGCTCGTCGTCGAGCCGGCCGGGGCTGTCGGGGTGGCGGCGCTGCTCGCCGGAAAGCTCCAGCTCGAGGGTCCGACCGTGTTCGTCCTCAGCGGAGGCAACATCGATCCGATGATCATGGAGCGGATCATCAGCCGCGGTCTCGCGGCGTCGTCGCGCTACCTCGTGGTGAGCATCCCCTTGCCGGACCGCCCCGGCCAGCTGGCCCGCATCGCGGAGATCATCGCGGAGGCCAATGCCAACGTGGTCGAGGTGCTGCACACCCGGCACGGCATGGGACTGCAGATCGGCGAGGTCGAGATCGAGATCAGCATGGAGACCCGGGGAGCCGAGCACGCCGAACTCGTGCTGCAGCACCTGCGCGACGAGGGCTACCGGCCGCGGGTGGAGCTGTGACCCGCCTCCCTCCCCTCGGTGAGAGTACGGAGTTTCACGTACTTTCACGGTCGAGAGTACGGAGTTTCCCGTACTTTCACGGTCGAGAGTACGGAGTTTCACGTACTTTCACGGTTGAGGGGCGGGTTCAGCCCTTGTAGGT
>WOYR01000085.1:3195-11711 GCA_011620705.1 Microbacteriaceae bacterium
AGTACGGAGTTTCACGTACTTTCACGGTTGAGGGGCGGGTTCAGCCCTTGTAGGTGTCGACCTTGGTCACGGCGACGGCGATCTCCCGGCCGTTCGGCGCCGTGTACGTGGTCGAATCGCCGATCTTGAGACCGAGGATGGCCTGGCCGAGGGGGCTGGACTCCGGGTAGACGTCGATGTCGCTGTCGTCGCCGGCGATCTCGCGGCTGCCGAGCAGGAATGTGCTCTCATCGCCGGCGATCGTCGCCGTGACGACGGTGCCGACCTCGACCACGCCATGGCTCTCGGGCGCTTCGCCCACGGTCGCATTGCGCAGCAGCTGCGTCAGCTGGCGGATGCGGGCCTCGATATGGCCCTGCTCGTCCTTGGCGGCATGGTATCCGCCATTCTCCTTGAGGTCGCCCTCCTCGCGGGCTGCCTCGATCTTCTTGGCGATATCGGCGCGCGCCGGACCGCTCAGTTCCTCGAGCTCGGCCTTGAGCCGGTCGTAGGACTCCTGAGTCAGCCAGGTGGTGGCGGTGGTGTCAGACATAAGAGAACTCAGCCTAAGTCAGCCAGCAGGAACCGATCAAGCCGTTGACCGCCGGGGCGGTGGTGCGCAGGCGCTCGATGAGCACCCGGCTGCGTTCGCTGACCGCCGGCAGCTCGACCACCTTCCAGCCTACGATCGCGAAGTCCTCGTCGAGAGCCCGCATGCTGCAGCTCACCTTCGTGCCGGGGTCGACGGTCACCTGCTCGGTGATGTCGATCGTGCTGGAATCGACCACCGTGTAGCCGACATCCTGTGTCTCGATCGAGGCGCTGGCCCCGAACAGCCCGGCCCAGACCACCCACGCGATGACGACCGCGGCGACGATCGCGCCCACGATCACGGCCAGCCAGCGCGCGCGCGTCCGGCGGCCGCGCGTCCGGCCGTAACGGGTGTCCAATGCGGTGATGGTGAGTTCCTCGGGGTTCGTGCAGCTCTGCGGGCATTACCCTGGACTCCAGGGTATGCGGTCGTTCCTGAAGACCGCGCCGGATCGAGAGGCCCATCGTGCTCTGGCAATTGATCGCCGCGACACCGTCCCCCGTGCCGTCGCCGAACGTCAACCAGGACCTCGTCACGCCGGGCGTCTGGGGCTTCGCCGTCACGGCGGCGGTGATGGTGGCCGCGATCCTGCTCATCCTCGACATGGTGCGCCGGATGCGACGGCTCAACTACCGCTCCGAGATCCGTGCCCGCCTGGAGGCCGAGCAGCGCGCTGGAGCTGACAGCGAAGATCATCTCTGAACTCCGCCGCGGCGCCGGCGCCGCGGCCCCTCTCGGGCTTCGGTCTCACGCGACCGGGTCCAGCACCAGCAGCAGGATCGCCGCCCAGTGGCAGAGGAAGGCGATGACCGTGCAGGCATGGAAGAGCTCGTGGAATCCGAACACCCCGAGAACCGGATTCGGCCGCTTCAGCGCGTAGAAGACCGCACCCACCGTGTAGGACACGCCCCCGACCAGCACGAGCACCATCGTCGCGACATTCGCCGCCACGAGATCGCCGACATAGAGGATGGCGCCCCATCCCAGCACGATGTAGAGCGCGACGTACAGCAAGCGCGGCGCTCTCAGCCAGAAGATCCGGAAGGCGATCCCGAGCGCGGCCCCGCCCCAGATGATCAGCAGCAGGATGAGGCTCTTCGGGAACGGCAGCGCGTTCACCGCGAGCGGCGTGTAGGTGCCCGCGATGAGCAGGAAGATGTTGGAGTGGTCGAGCCGGCGGAACAGCGCCAGGGTCGTCGGCTTCCAATTGAAGCGGTGGTACACCGCCGAGATGCCGAACAGCAGCAGCGAGGTCAGCATGAAGACGGCCGAACTGATCTTCGCGGCCGCACCATCGGCGAGGCAGATCAGCACGATGCCGGCGGCGATCGAGAGCGGGAACATCCCGGCGTGAATCCAGCCGCGCCAGGTGGGTTTGACATCGTAGGGGGCGTGGTCGAGAGCATCTTCGAGCAGGGGGATGCTGCCGATCGCGACGCCGTCCTCGTCCGCGCTGCCGTCGACGTCCGGAGCTGCCATGGGGCTGATCCTAGGTGCCCGGGATGGAGGACTAGCCTGAGCGGGTGGCGGAACGGATGAGCGCGGGTCGGCCCGGTCTGCTCTACGGGCTCTACCAGGCCCGGCTCCGCCGTCAGCTGGCGAAGGCCCCGATCCCGCACCACGTCGCGATGATCATCGACGGCAACCGCCGCTGGGCGCGTGAGCGTGCGCTGGAGACGGCGGCGCACGGGCACAGAGCCGGTGCCGAGAAGATGCGCGAGTTCCTCGGCTGGTGCGATGCGCTGGGCATCCGGGTGGTGACGATCTACCTCCTCTCCGCCGACAATCTGGTCGGCCGCAGTACGGACGAACTCGAGCAGCTCTTCGAGATCATCGGCGACCTCGCGACGGACCTCGCCGCGGGCGGCGACTGGTGCATCCAGCATGTCGGCACCACCGATGGCCTGCCGGTCGAGCTGATCGACCGGCTGCGGCAGGCCCAGCGCAGCACAGCAGGCAACACCGGCCTGCACGTCAACCTCGCCGTCGGCTACGGCGGCCGGCGCGAGATCGCGGATGCCATGCGCAGCATCGTGCGCAGCCACGGCAAGGGCGGCGGCACGATCGACGACCTGGCCGAGATCCTGACCCCGGAGCTCATCGCCGAGCACCTCTACACCCAGGGCCAGCCCGACCCCGACCTGATCATCCGCACCTCGGGGGAGCAGCGCCTCAGCGACTTCATGCTCTGGCAGAGCGCGCACAGCGAGTTCTACTTCGTCGAGGCCCTCGGCCCGGATCTGCGCGAGGTGGACTTCTTGCGGGCGCTGCGCAATTACGCGACGAGGGATCGCCGCTTCGGGCAATGATGGGTATATGACATCCGGTCCACTCTCCGTCGAGGACTACGCGGCGCGCTTCGAGGAGGAGCCCGGCTTCCTCGACTTCGCGCGGGTCGGCCCGGTCGGCCGTGCCGTCCAGGAGGAGCTCGCCGCCCAGTACGCGGCGCTCGCCCGCGCGCGCTTCGGCTCGCTCGACGCCGTGGTGGACCAGGGCGGGCGGGTGCAGGACGCGGTGGCCGCGCTGACCGGCTTCCGGCCCGAGCAGATCGTCTTCCAGCCCAACACCAGCCAGGGCCTCATGCATGTCATGTTCGGCCTGACCGGCGGTGTGGGGATCTCCGCCGCCGAGTTCCCCAGCCTCACCTTCGCCGCCGCGCGCGCGGCCCGATCCCTCGGATTGCTGGCCCCGAACTGGCTGGACACCGACCACGGCCGCATCACGCCCGGCAACCTCCGGGAGCAGCTGAGCAGCTCGACCGTCGCGGTGGGGCTCAGCCTCGTCGACTTCCGCACCGGGTACCTGGCAGATCTGGAGGGCATCCGGCAGGTGATCGGCGACCGGCTGCTGATCGTGGACGCCGCGCAGTGCTTCGGCGTCGTCGACGCCCCGTGGCAGCTGGCCGACGTCGTGGTCACGGGCGGCCAGAAGTGGCCGCGCGCCGGCTGGGGGACCGGGTTCCTCGCCCTCAGCGACCGCGCTCGCGAGCAGCTGATCCCGGTCTGGTCCGGGTTCAACGGGACCGACGCGGAGGGCGTCCCGATGGATGAGATCCCCGAGCCGAGCCGCTCCGCGTCCGCATTCCAGGTGAGCGACCCGGATCCGGTGGCGCAGGCCCGCCTCGCAGCCGCGCTGGAGGAGCTCGCGGCCGTCGGCGTGCCCGCCGTCAACGCGCGGATCGCGGAGCGCGTCTCACGGATCATCGACCTGGCGGACGAGTTCGCCATCCCGATCGCCTCGCCGCGAGCCGAATCGGAGCGCGCGGGGATCGTCGTGCTGGACCCGGCGCCCGACCAGCTCACCGTGCTCGCGGCCTCGCTGCACAACCACGGCGTGAGTGCCACCATCCGTCAGGACAAGGTGCGACTGAGCGCCCACGCGTCGACCGAGGAGGAGACGTTCAGCATGCTCAAGGCGGCTTTCGTCTCGTTCGGGACGGCCACCAGCGTCTGACCGTCGGGGCGGTGAGATTCACCTCCGCGTAACACGGACGGGGTGTGTCGAAACCTGGCCGTCACAGGCGGGGGATTAGCTTCGAGGCATCGGGCACGGCGTCCGATCGGAGCGGCCACCTGATCGCCCCGCGACCACCCGGCCGTTCCGCCAACTGGATCCGGGTTGCACCCGTGCCACCCGGGGATGGAGTGGTAGTGCCAGCGCTCGATGAACCCCAGCAGACATCCATCAGAACGTCGGAGCAGAAGCAGGGGGAGCGCACCTACGTGCTCGACACCTCCGTGCTGCTGAGCGACCCGAAGGCGATCTTCCGGTTCGCCGAGCACGCGGTCGTCCTGCCCGTCGTCGTGGTCAGTGAGCTGGAGGCCAAGCGGAACGACCCGGAGATCGGGTTCTTCGCCCGTCAGGCGCTGCGCAATCTCGACGAACTGCGCGTGCAGCACGAGCGCCTCGACTTCCCCATCGCGGTCGGCGACGGCGGCGGGTCGCTGCGGGTCGAGTTGAACCACTCCAACATGACGGTGCTGCCCTCCGGCTTGCAGCTCGGTGACAACGACTCGCGCATCCTCGCGGTGGCGCTGAACCTCAGCAATGACGGCCTGGATGTCGTCGTCGTCTCCAAGGACCTCCCGCTGCGGGTGAAGGCGGCCTCGATCGGCCTGGCCGCTGAGGAGTACCGCGCCGAGCTCGCGGTCGACTCCGGCTGGACCGGCATGGCCGAGATCGACCTCTCCGGTGAGCAGATGGCCGAGTTGTACGACAACGAGACCATGTCGACCCGGCTGGTGCAGGATCTGCCGATCAACACCAGTCTCGTCATCCACTCGGAGCGCGGATCGGCCCTGGGGCGCGTATCGGGCAAGGGGCAGTTCAAGGTGGTGCGCGGTGACCGCGATGTGTTCGGCCTGCACGGGCGCAGCGCGGAGCAGCGCCTCGCGATCGATCTGCTGCTCGACCCGGAGATCGGGATCGTGTCGCTCGGCGGTCGCGCGGGCACCGGCAAGAGCGCCCTCGCGCTGTGCGCGGGCCTCGAAGCGGTGCTCGAGAAGCAGCAGCACCGCAAGATCATGGTGTTCCGCCCGCTGTACGCGGTCGGCGGCCAGGAGCTCGGCTACCTGCCAGGCGACAAGGACGAGAAGATGAGTCCGTGGGGCCAGGCGGTGTTCGACACCCTCGGCGCCCTGGTCAGCGAGAACGTGCTCGAGGAGATCGTGGAGCGCGGCATCCTCGAGGTGCTGCCGCTCACCCACATCCGCGGGCGTTCGCTGCACGACGCCTTCGTGATCGTCGACGAGGCGCAGTCGCTGGAGCGCAACGTGCTCCTGACCGTGCTCTCGCGGATCGGGACGAACTCCCGCGTGGTGCTCACCCACGATGTCGCCCAGCGCGACAACCTGCGGGTGGGACGCCACGATGGCGTGGCGAGCGTCATCGAGACGCTCAAGGGCCATCCCCTGTTCGCCCACATCACCCTCACGCGCTCGGAGCGAAGCGCCATCGCGGCACTGGTCACCGAGTTGCTGGAGGGCAACGAGCTGGCGTAGCGCGACAGCGCACGTCCTGAGGGCCGGGAGCCCGTCGCCGGGGAAGCGCGATCGGGTTCCCGGCCCGTCCAGCTCTTCTTGCGACCCTCAGCCCCGGCGGCGCGCGGATGCGGCGGCCCGCCGCCCCCGCACCAGCACGTTGGCCGCCGTCGACACCGCCACGAGCGCTGCGGCGGCCGCGGGCACCCACAGCCCCCCGTAGCTGTCGCCGCCGTCGGTGGCGGAGCCGCTCAGGTTCGCCCCGATCGTGACCCCCACCGCGAGGGCGACGGTCGGCCACGACATCGCGACGGTGACGTTCTCGCGGGCGCTGAGCGTCTCGATGAGCGAACTCGCCGCGATCAGGATCGGGGTGGTGGCGAGTCCGGCGCACAGGCTCATCACCGCGAAGCCGATCGGCGAGCCGACCAGGGCGTACCACGGCATCACGACGGCGAAGAGTGCGCCGGCGACGGCGAGGCGGCGGACCGGGGGCCAGTGCGCGCCGATGACGCCGAACAGGAATCCGGCCGTGACGCTCCCGAGTGCGAAGACCGCGAGCAGCAGCCCGGCGATCGCGGTGGCGTGCAGTCCGTGCGAGATGCCCACAGCGGTCAGGTCGACCGAGCCGAAGATCAGCCCGACGCCGACATAGCCGGGAAGCAGGCCGAGCACGCCCGCCGGGAGCCAGGCGCGAAAGCCGCGGGCGGCTTCCGGCGCCGGCTCGAGGGACGGGATGGGCGCTGTGCGCCTCTGGATCAGCAGCGCCGCCCCGCCGAGCAGCGTGGCGCCCACCCCGACCACGAAGCCCGCCACCGGGTCCGCCGCGGCGGCGATGATCGTGACCAGCGGCGGTCCGATCACGAAGGTGAACTCGTCGAGCACCGACTCGAAGGCGAGGGCGGTGTGCCGCTGCCTGCCGCTAGCCGGGTCGGAGCCGGCGAGCAGATGGATCCAGCGGGCGCGGGTGAGCGCGCCGGCGTCGATCGCGGAGGCGCCGATCAGGAAGGATGCTGCCACCCAGGTGACCGGCGGCATCCCGAACTGCACAGAGAGCAGCAGGAGCGCGGCCGAGACCGCCAGGGCGCCGAGGGCGACCGGGAGCACGCGCGTCTGCCCGAGCCGGTCGGCGGCGCGCGACCAGAACGGTCCCGCGATGGCAGAACCGATGACCACGGCGCCGGAGGCCGCACCGCCGACCGCGTAGCTCTGCCCGTGCGCGGCGATCAGCAGGATCGTGCTGATCCCGGCGGTCGAGCGGACCAGCCGCGCGAACCAGCCGGCCAGCGAGAACCGCCATGCGCCGTCACGCCCGAGGATCGCGCCATAGGGGCGGAGCAGCCGGGGCCGCGCGAGGGGGAACTGCACTGCGCGTTCCGTTCTGGCGGTATCGAAGACGGGAAAGCCCGTCGGCTGCTCGGACCGCATGCTCAGTTTAGCGGGGTGTGCACTGGCCGTCATGCGAGCGGATGCCCCGCGCTATCTTCAGCGGGTGCGGGTGGTCGAAGTGCTGGTGTCGTTCGGGCTGGCGGTGCCCGCGTGGTTCGCGTTCGGACCGGCACCCGCCACGATCCCGGCGCTCGCCGTCGCGGCGGTGGCGCCTGCGCTGGTGCGCGTCGATCTGGCCGAGCACCGGCTGCCGAACCGGCTGGTGGTTCCGGCCATCGCGGCGGGAGGGGCCGGGCTGCTGCTGAGCTGGCCGGTGTCCGGGGAGCTGCCGCTCGTCCCGCTGCTCGCCGCGCTGATCTACGGCGGCGTCCTGTTCGTGCTCGCGCTGTTCGACGGCATGGGGATGGGGGACGTGAAACTCGCCGCGGCGCTGGGGCTCGCGAGTCCGACCGTCATGGTCGCGCTCGCCTCGCCGCTGATCGCGTTCCTGCTCGGCGGCATCGCGGCCCTGTCCGCGCTGATCCGCCGCGGCCGCGGCCGCAGGATCGCGTTCGGGCCGTTCCTGCTGGTGGGGTACTTCGGACCGCTGGTCCTGACGGCGGTCGTGAGACCCGCCTGACCCCCCCTCGATTCGTGCGAAACGGTCGTTGAGAAACGGGAAACCGACGATTTCGCACGAATCGTGGGGCGGGGCGGGGCGGGGCGGGACGTGGCGGAGCGCGGGTGGGGCGGAGAGCGGGCGGGGTCAGCCGGGGTGCGTCATCGAGAGCACATCGAGCGCCGTGTCCAGCTGCCCGAGCGTCACCTCGCCGCGCTCGACGAAGCCGAGGTCGATGACCGACTCGCGGATCGTCATCCCCTCGGCCACGGCGTGCTTGGCGATCTTCGCAGCGTTCTCGTAGCCGATGATCTTGTTCAGCGGCGTCACGATCGACGGCGAGGACTCGGCCATCGCGCGGGCGCGCTCGACGTTGGCCTGCAGGCCGTCGATCGTGGTGTCGGCCAGCAGCCGCGTCGAGTTCGACAGCAGGCGGATCGACTCCAGCAGCGCCGTGCCCATCACCGGGATCGCGACGTTGAGCTCGAAGTTGCCGCTCGCGCCGGCCCAGGCGATCGTGGAGTCGTTGCCCATCACGCGGGCGGCGACCATGATCGTGGCCTCCGGGATCACCGGGTTGACCTTGCCGGGCATGATCGACGATCCGGGCTGCAGATCGGGGATGTGGATCTCGTTGAGCCCGGTGTTCGGGCCCGATCCCATCCAGCGCAGGTCGTTGCAGATCTTGATCAGCGAGACCGCGAGCACGCGCAGCGCCCCGGATGCCTCGACCAGCCCGTCGCGGGCGCCCTGCGCCTCGAAGTGGTCCGCGGCCTCGGTGATCGGGAGCGCGGTCGACTCCGCGAGGATGGCGATGACCTTCTGCGAGAAGCCGGCAGGGGTGTTGATCCCGGTGCCGACCGCTGTGCCGCCCAGCGGGACCTCGGCGACGTGCGCCAGCGTGCCCTGCACCCGCTCGATCGCGAGGCGCATCTGACGGGCGTAGCCGCCGAACTCCTGGCCGAGGGTGACCGGAGTG
>WOYR01000161.1 GCA_011620705.1 Microbacteriaceae bacterium
CGTTCCATCGAGCGCACGCCGCCGTGCACTCCGTCAGTATCGCAAGGGCCGCTGGGAGCCCGGTACTCCCGCGGGATGAACAGGCACCGTGTTCAGGAGGTTCTCAGCCGGGCGCTCGCCGGTCCCGACCTTCCTGCCCGCGCACGAGCGGCCATTTCGGGGGAGATTTGGTCCGTTGCGCGGCGTCCGCGTGGGAAGTGCACGGGTGGTTTCGGCGGTGTACGCTGACCCCTCGTGACTGACGACACTCCTCCTCCACTCGAGGATGCGGAGACCCGTCCGGTCAAGCGCTGGCTCATCGGAGAACCGCTCCCCTCCGACAAGCTCGAGGGGCAGCTCCTCCCCAAGCACCTGGCGCTGCCGATCTTCGCGAGCGACCCCCTCAGCTCGGTGGCGTACGCCCCGCAGGAGCTGCTGCTGATCCTGCTGATCGGTGGTCTGTCCTTCCTCGCCTTCACCCCGTGGGTGGCCGGCGCCGTCGTGCTGCTGCTCATCGTGGTCGTCATCTCGTACCGGCTGCTGATCAAGGCGTACCCGAGCGGCGGCGGCGACTACGAGGTCGCCAGAAAGAATCTCGGCGAGAAGGCCGGCCTCGTCGTGGCCTCCGCGCTGCTGGTCGACTACATCATGACCGTCGCGGTCTCGGTCGCCTCCGGCGTCGACAACATCATCTCGGCGCTGCCATTCCTCAACGGCTTCCGGGTCGAGATGGCCGTGCTGTTCGTCGTCATCCTGGCTGCGGTGAACCTGCGCGGCGTCCGCGAGTCGAGCAAGGCCTTCGCGGTGCCGACCTACCTCTTCATCGGCAGCATCGCCGTCATGATCGGCGTCGCCCTGTTCCGCACCGCGATCGGCGACCCACCGGTCTCCGAGACGGCGGGCTTCGCGATCAAGGGCCAGTCGATCGCTCAAGCCGCTGTGGTGCTGCTGCTGCTGCGCGCCTTCTCCAGCGGATGCTCGGCACTCACCGGCGTCGAAGCGATCAGCAACGGGGTGCAGGCGTTCCGCCGCCCGAAGATCCAGAACGCGCAGAAGACGCTCGTCGCCATGGGGGGGATCGCGATCGTCCTGTTCGTCGGCCTCATCACGGTGGCGCTCATCTCAGGCGTGCACTACGTCGAGGACACCTGCAACCTGGTCGGATTCAAGGACTGCGCGACAGCCCCGCAGCGCAGCGTGATCGCCCAGATCGCGGCGTCCGTGTTCGGCAACAACTCGGTGCCGTTCTTCATCATCCAGGCCGCCACCGCCTTGGTGCTGCTGCTCGCGGCGAACACGGCATTCAACGGCTTCCCGCTGCTCGGTTCGGTGCTGGCGACCGACCGTTACGCGCCGAAGTCGCTCGCCACCCGCGGCGACCGGCTGATCTACTCCAACGGGGTGCTGGCGCTCGCGGCGGCCGCGGTCGTCATCCTGATCGTGTTCCGCGCCAACGTGACCTCGTTGATCCAGCTCTACATCATCGGCGTCTTCGTCTCGTTCACCCTCGGGCAGACCGGGATGATCCGGCACTGGCGGCGCCTGCTGCGGGAGGACACCGGTGAGCTCAAACGCGGGCGGGTGCGCAGCTACCTCATCATCAACAGCTTCGGCGCGTTCATGACGTTCAGCGTGCTCGTGATCGTCACCATCACCAAGTTCACGCACGGCGCATGGGTCGTGTTCGTGATCATGCCGATCCTGTTCTTCCTGATGCTCGGGGTGAACCGCTACTACCGCGATGTCGACCGCGAGATCGAAGCGGATCCCACCACCCGCTTCGGGGCCGATGGCGATCATGCCATCGTGCTGGTGGGCAAGTTGAACAAGCCTGTGCTGAAGGCCCTCGACTACGCGATCGCGGCCCGCCACCAGACGATCGAGGCGATCCATGTGTCGATCGACGACGCGGCGACCGAAGAGCTCGAGCGGCAATGGGCCGAGCACAACATCAAGATCCCGTTGCGGATCCTCGACTCGCCGTACCGTGACATCAGCCTTCCGCTGATCAAATACATCAGGGAGGCCCGCGTCGTCAACGGCTCCGAGATCGTCACGGTCTACACGCCGCAGTTCATCGTGGGGCACTGGTGGGAGTACCTGCTGCACAACCACAAGGCCCGCCGCATCCGTCACAAGCTGATGCTCACCCACGGTGTCATGGTGGCGCTCGTGCCGTGGCTGCTGGACTCCTCGGACCTGATCTACGGGCGCCGTTCGCGACCGCTCCCCGGCCAGGACCGTCGCGGCGAGCCGCGCCGCCCGGTGCAGCGCCGCGCGATCCCGCCCGCCGACCTGAAGGCCGCGCGCCAGGCCGCGCGCGACGCGCGCAACGGTGCGATCGTGCGCTCATCGGGCCCCACCCCGAGGATTCCGACCGCCGCCCAGGCGAAGGCAGGGGCCAAGACGGGGGCGAAAGCCACGTCGAAGGCGGGCGCGAAGGCCGCCACAGCGACCGTCGAGCGGAACAGCGTCGACGCCACCGCCGCCAGGAGCGCGAACCCGGCGAAGCCGACCGACCAGGCATGACGCTCGTCGCGGTCCTGCTCGGCGGCCTGCTGGGCACGGGATCGCGCCTGCTGATCGACACGGTGCTGCCGACTGGCGACGCGGGGTTCCCGTGGCCGACCCTGCTCGTCAACGTCGTCGGCTCCTTCGCCCTCGCGCTGCTGGTCGCCCGGGTCTGGCCGAGCGCGCCCGCCTGGCTGCGCGCCGGCCTCGGCACCGGCCTGATCGGCTCGTTCACGACCTTCTCGGCCCTGATCGTCTCGCTGCTGACGCTGACCCGGGCCGGGATGCCGCTGCTCGCGCTCGTCTACCTGCTGGTGTCGCTGGCCGGCGGTCTGGCCGCGGCGCTGCTGGGTCTGCGGCTGGGGCGCGCGGGCGTCCCCGTCCCCGAGTCGATGGCGGACGAGTGAGCCCCGTCATCGTGCTCGTCGCCCTCCTGGCGGGTGCACTCGGGGCGCTGCTGCGCTTCGGCGCCACCGCGCTCTTCGCCCGGCGCCCTGCGCGCCTCCCATGGGCGGTGCTGCTGGTCAACGTGATCGGCTCCCTGATCGGCGGGATCGTGCTCGGCCTCGCACAATCCGGTGCGATCGGAGCGGATGCCCGCCTCGTCGTCCTCGGCGGCCTCGCGGGCGGCCTTACCACCTTCAGCACCTTCAGCGTCGAGACCGTTCAGCTGGCCATCGCCGGACGGTGGCGATCCGCCGCCGTCAGCGTCGCGGCCAATCTGGTGCTCGGTGTCGCGGCGGCCGTCGCCGGCTTCGCGATCACCGGCGGCCTGGGGTGACTCGCCGAGCCTGCTGACCCCACGGGGCCCCTCGGAACCGCGACGACAGGCTCCGGATCACAGCCGCAGAGCGATCATCCCGCTGTCCGGGTTGCCGAAGCGGTGGGCGGTGATCGAGACGGCTTGCTCGCGCAGGAAGGGCAGCAACTCGATCCGTCCGGCGCTCGTGACCGGTCCGGACCAGATCGCGACATCCGGCGAGCCGTCGAGGGCGGTCGCGAGGCCTGCGGCGGCTTCGGACTCCGGCCCGCTCACCATGCGCACCCGGGCGGGCGGCTCGCTGCGCGCTCGGGTGGCGAATGCGGCATCCGGCTCGATGTCCACCGACTGGATGCCGAGCAGCCGCTCCCCGCCGAGGTCGGCAGCGGCGATCAGCGGCAGCAGCCCCGCCGGCAGCGGGACCGCTGAGCTGATCCGCAGCGTCGCCCGTGCCAGCACCCCCGCCGCCAGCATGCGCACGAACTCGGCGAGCGAGCCGCCTTCCGCCAGCCGGATCGTCACGGCCGCCGGCCGGTAGCGGAACACGTTGCGCTCGACGCCGAGGCCGGAGACGTCGCGCGCGACTGAGAACTCGTGCTCCCAGGCGCCGGCATCGCTCAGCACCCCGCGGCGCAGGGTCTCGAACTCGCGGTAGTCGATCGCCGGCTGCGAGGCCTCGACCACCGCCGCCACCCGGGCGTTGATGCCGTCGAGGTGCAGCTCCCCGCTGGCCGGTGCCGGCACGGGCGCCCAGGATCCGAGCGCGAAGAGCGTGTTGGGGCCGCCGGCCTTCGCGCCAGTGCCGACGGCCGAGCGCTTCCAGCCGCCGAAGGGCTGCCGTCGCACGATGGCGCCGGTGATGGGGCGGTTGACGTAGAGGTTGCCCGCCTGCGCCTGCTCGAGCCAGTCGGCGACCTCGTCGGGGTCGAGGGAGTGGATGCCGGCCGTCAGCCCGTATGCGACCTGGTTCTGCAGCGCGATGGCCTCGTCCAGGGTCGCGGCCTCCATGATCCCGAGCACCGGGCCGAAGTACTCGGTCAGGTGGAACTCGCTGCCCGGCGCGACCCCGTCGCGCACCCCCGGCGACCAGAGCCGGTCGGTCTCGTCGAGCTGGCGCGGTTTGACCAGCCAGCTCTCCCCTTCGGCGAGGGTGGTGAGAGCGCGCGCGAGCTTGCCATGCACCTTCTCGATGACCGGCCCCATCTGGGTCACCGGGTCACTGGGATAGCCGACCGCGAGGGTGCTCGTGGCGTCGGCCAGCTGGCGGCGGAAGCGCTCGGACTTCGCGACCGATCCGACGAGGATCACGAGCGAGGCGGCTGAGCACTTCTGACCGGCATTGCCGAAAGCGCTCTTCACGACATCGTTGACCGCCAGATCCAGATCCGCGCTCGGGGTGACGATGATCGCGTTCTTACCGCTGGTCTCCGCCAGCAGCGGCAGCAGCGGATCCCATGAGCGGAACAGCGCTGCCGTGTCGTAGCCCCCGGTCAGCACCACGCGGCCGACCTCTGGCGCGGTGATCAGTGCCTTGCCGAGTTCGCCCTCCTCGACATCCACCAGTCCGAACACCTCGCCCGGGATGCCGCCCTCCCAGATCGCCTCGGCCAGCACCGCACCGCAGCGCCGGGCCTGCGGGGCGGGCTTCAGCAGCACGGCGCTCCCGGATGCCAGGGCCGAGAGCACCCCGCCCGCCGGGATCGAGACCGGGAAGTTCCACGGCGGCACCACGACCGTGAGCGCCTCGGGGACGAACCGCGCACCCTCGACGGCGTCGAGCTCGCGGGCGCGAGCCGCGTAGTAGTGGGCGAAGTCGACGGCCTCGCTGACTTCGACATCCGCCTCGGCGATGGTCTTGCCGGTCTCGGCCGCCATCACCTCGATCAGCCGGCCGCGGAACACCGAGAGCACCTCGCCGACCCGGTCCAGCAGCTCGGCACGTGCGGCGCCGGTGGTGCGGCCCCAGTCGCGGCCCGCCTCCGCGGTGTCCCGAACCCGCGTGAGCAGGGCTTCGGCGGCGGTGACCGTCGAAGTTGCGAGCGTTTCCCGACCGAGCTCGGAGTGGAGGCTCCGCTCGAGCAGCGCGCGCCCCCATTCGCGGTTGACCGCCAGGGCCGGATCGGTGTCCGGCTCGTTCTCGAAGGCGGGTCGCGAGGTCGGCAGCGGCGGATGCAGGCGATCCTGCACCCGCCGCGGCGCGGGGATGCGCTCGTCGAGTTCGGCCAGCGAGGCCGCGAAACGGTCGGCTTCGCGGGCGAAGATCTTCGGGTCGTCGAGTTCGAACACTCCCGACATGAAGTTCTCGCTCGAGGCGTTCTCCTCGAGCCGCCGCACCAGGTAGCTGATCGCCGAATCGAACTCTCCCGGATGCACGACCGGCGTGTAGAGCAGCAGGCCGCCGGTCTCCTTCCGGACCGCATCCGCCTGAGCGGTGGCCATGCCCAGCAGCATCTCCACCTCGACCCGGTGCTGCACGCCGCGACGCTGAGCCAGCAACCACGCGAAGGCGAGATCGAACAGGTTGTGGCCGGCGACGCCGATCCGCACGGCGTCCGTATTCTCCGGCGTGAAAGCGCGGCTCAGCAGCCGCTTGTAGTTGGTGTCGGTCTCCTGCTTGCTCGACCATGTGGCAAGCGGCCAGCCGTGCACCGCCGCATCGACCTGCTCCATCGCCAGGTTGGCGCCTTTGACGATGCGCACCTTGATGCCCGCGCCTCCCGCCGCGACCCGGTGCCGTGCCCACGCCGTGAGCCGGTCCAGCGCCGCCACCGAGTCGGGCAGATAGGCCTGCAGCACGATGCCGGCCTCGAGGTGCGCGAGCGACGGCTGCTCGAGCAGGGCGGTGAAGACCGCGATCGTCAGGTCGAGGTCGCGGTACTCCTCCATGTCGAGGTTGATGAACTTGGCGCTCCGGGATGCCGCAGCCTGCTCGTACAGCGGGGTCAACCGCTCGACCACCCGGGTCACGGTCTCGTCGAAGCCCCACATCGACAACTGGCTCACCACGGACGAGACCTTCACCGACACGTAGTCCACGTCATCCCGCGCCAGCAGTTCCTGAGTGCCGCCGAGTCGGCTGCGCGCCTCGCGATCGCCGAGCACGGCTTCGCCGAGCAGGTTGACGTTGAGCCGGATGCCGCGGGTGCGCAGCCGCCGGAGCGTCTTGCCGAGCTTCCTCGGATCCGCGTCGACCACCAGGTGCGCCACCATGCGCCGCAGCACGGTGCGCGAGATCGGGATGATCGGCCACGGCAGGATCCGCGCGAAACCGCCGCCGACCGCGATCGCGGCGCGCAGGTACCACGGCAGGAACCGCGGGATCCGGCGCGCGAGCTGTTCGAGGTTCTTCGCCGCGACCCGCAGATCCTCCGGCCGCACCACCTTGTCGACGAAGCCGAGGGTGAACTCGAGCCCGCGCGGATCCTTGAGGACGCCGGCGAGCCGCTCTGCGCTGGGATCGGGCTTCACTCCCGCGCTGGCGGCGAGCCAGTGCCGGACGAGGGCCACGGTCTCCTCGGCGGTGGGCGGGTCCGCGGTCGGGCCTGGGCGCGGGGGCATCGACTCGAGGGTCACCCGACCAGTCTCGCCGAGCGCGGGCCGCTGTGCCTCCGAAACGCGATGCCCGGCACGATTCGTGCGCATTCGTCGGTAACGCCGGGGCTTTTCGACGTTCTTGCACGAATCTGCAGGGGGGAGGCGGGCATCCGGCCCCGCGGGACGCCGACGAGTACCATGCCTGCTATGTCGGTCGAGGAGCAGCTGAGCGACCATGACCGAGCGGTCTGGCGCGACTTCATGGCGATGAGCACTCAGCTCATCCGCGAACTCGACCGACGCCTGCAGGCGGACGCGGGGATCTCCCACGCCGACTACGCCGTGCTGTCCGCGCTGCAGGAGGCGAACGATCACCAGTTGCGCACCGGCGAGCTCGCCGAGCTGCTGGCCTGGGAGAAGAGCCGGGTATCGCATCAGGTGGCGCGCATGGAGGTGCGGGAACTGCTGGTCCGGAAGGAGTGCGACACTGACGGCCGCGGCACCTGGATCGCCCCGACCGCGCTCGGCTCGCGCGTGCTGCTCGGCGCGATGAAGAAGCACGGCAGCACCATCCGCGAACTCTTCTTCGACGTGCTCACCGAGCAGCAGCGGCGCGCGGTGGGCGAGGGTGCGCTGCGTGTGCTCGACCGGCTGAGCCTCGAGGCGTGCGCGATCGCCCAGGAGAAGGGGATATCGCGCTCCGCCCGTTCTTCCCGCGAAACGGCGTCGGCCTGAGCGTCGCCGCCGCCCGGACCGCCGGCTCCCTCGGCACATCATCCCTCGGCGCATCATCCCGTGGCACGGCCCGCTACGACATCGCGATCATCGGCGGCGGCCACAACGGACTCACCGCCGCGGCGTATCTTGCCATGGCCGGCAAGAGCGTGATCGGGCTCGAGCGCCTCGACGAGCTGGGGGGAGCCGCGGTCTCGGCGGAGGTGTTCCCCGGGGTGGACGCACGGCTCTCGCGCTACTCCTACCTGGTGAGCCTGCTGCCGCAGCGCATCATCGACGAACTCAAGCTCGACATCCGGCTGGCCAGACGCCGCTACTCCTCCTACACGCCGCTGCCCGGCACCGAGGCAGGACTGCTCGTCGACACCGGCGATCCCGCAGCCACGGCGGCATCGTTCGCCGCGATCGGGGCTTCGGCGGATGCGGCGGCGTGGGAGGACTTCTACGGCGGGACCGCCCGCCTCGCCCGCAGCCTGTTCCCCACGGTGACCGAGCCGCTGATGACGCGAACCGAGGCCCGGAGGATGCTCGGCGATGACGCCCTCTGGGAACGGCTCGTCGAGCATCCGATCGGCGCGACGATCGAAGGCGCCTTCACGGACGACCTGGTGCGCGGCGTGGCGCTCACCGACGGGCTGATCGGCACCTTCGCGCCGGCAGTCGACCCCAGCCTGGCGGCGAACCGCTGCTTCCTCTACCACGTGATCGGCGGCGGAACAGGCGAATGGGACGTGCCGATCGGCGGCATGGGCGCGGTGAGCGGTGCTCTCCGCGCTGCCGCACGGAATGCCGGGGCCGAGCTGCTCACCGGGGCCGAGGCGACCGCGATCACCCCCGACGGCGAGGTCGTCTACGAGCAGGGCGATGCCGAGCACCGGCTCGCCGCCGACATCGTGCTGGCGAACGTCGCGCCCTCAGAGCTGGCGCGGCTGCTGGGGGAAGGTGCCGCGCGCCCGGAGGGCGCGCAGGGCAAAGTGAACATGCTGCTGAGCCGTCTTCCGCGGTTGCGCGACCCGGGTCTGGATCCGATGGCCGCTTTCGGCGGAACCCTCCATGTGCATGAAGGGTTCACGCGGCTGGGCGAGGCGCACGACGAGGCGCTCGCCGGCCGCATCCCGGACCCGTTGCCGCTCGAGATCTACTGCCACTCGCTGACCGACCCGAGCATCCTGTCGCCCGAGTTGCGGTCCAGCGGTGCTCAGACGGTGACCGTGTTCGCCCTGCAGACCCCGGATCGGCTGCTCACCGATGCGACGAACGACGCCCGCCGCACCGAGCTCCAAGCGGCGGTGCTGCGCTCTCTGGATGCCGTGCTCGGCGAGCCCATCGAGAGCATGCTGATGACGGATGCCGACGGCCGCCCCTGCCTCGAGACCAAGACCACGCTCGACCTCGAGCACGCGCTGCGCATGCCCGGCGGCCACATCTTCCACGGACCACTCGCCTGGCCCTTCGCCGAAGACGATGCCCCGCGCGGCACCCCGGCCGAGCGCTGGGGTGTGGCGACCGTCCACCCCCGGATCCTGCTGTGCGGCTCCGGAGCCCAGCGCGGCGGCGCGGTCAGCGGGATCGGCGGCCACAACGCCGCGATGGCCGTGCTCGAAGCCGACTAGCCGGGGATCCGCTCCGCCGGCCGGCGGCGGCGTGCCCTGCTCGCTCGAGGTCACCGCAGGCTCAGCGGTGGCGGTTGTCGACGATGGCCATGCGCGGCCCATGCCGTTCGTAGCCGATGCCCGCCGCCTCGATCAAGCGCACCACCCGCTGCCGGTGGCCGCGCCACGGCTCGAGCAGCTCCATCATCCCATCGTCGTCGACGCGCTCACCGATCAGGGCCCACCCCACGCGCTTGCTGACGTGGAAGTCGCCGATGCTCACCGCATCCGGGTCGCCGTGCGAGCGCTGCACCGTCTCGTGCGCCGTCCAGATCCCGATGCCCGGGATGCCGCGGAGCTTGCGCAGCACCTCGGGGACGCCATCGCCGGCTGCCCGTTCGAGCGACGCGCCGACGGCCGCGATGCGCATCACCGTGTCGGACCGCTGAGGACCAACGCCCGCCCTGTGCCACTCCCACGACGGCACCGTGCCCCAGACGGCCGCAGACGGAGCCACCCGCATGCCGAGGGGGGCCGGACCGGGCGCGGGCTCGCCGTGACGGCGCACCAGCTCGCGCCACGCCCGCTTCGCCTCGATGCCGGTGACCTTCTGCGCCAGGACCGCCGGAATGAGGAAGGGCAGGATGCGGCCCGCCCGCGTCAGCCGCAACCCCGGAGCGCGGTGGTGCAACTCGGCGACCACGGGATGGCGGGACGGGTCGAAGCCGGTGTCGTCGTCCTCGGCGCCGAGCAGCGCGGGAACTCCGGCGATCGCGTGCTCGGACCCCGGCCCCCAGGCGGCCGCGTCCACTCCGCCCGCGCGGGGCGTCAGGCACAGGCTCGCGGCGCCCGCGGGCGTCGCCATCGTGAGCCAGAGGCCCGCGGCATCCCGCTGAACGGTCGGATCGGTGCTGCCCAGCGCCAGCGGGCCCAGCGTGAGTCGCAGCGACAGCTCGCGATGCGGCTCGTAACGGGTGCGGATCGGGTCCATCGGGGCGAGCCTAGGCGGCGCGGACGACGGGCGGCGACCGTCGGCCGCGCGCGCCGAAACACGGCAGGATGTGAGTCATGAGCATCGGGATCCTCACCAGCGGCGGAGACTGCCCCGGTCTGAACGCGGTGATCCGCGCGGCGGTCCTCACCGGCATCAAGCTGCACGACATGGAGTTCGTCGGGTTCCGCAACGGCTGGAAGGGCGTCCTCGGCGGCGACATCATGCCGCTGGCACGCCCGCAGGTGATGGGCATCTCGAAGCAGGGCGGAACGATCCTGGGCACCTCCCGCACCAACCCCTTCGAGGGCGGCGGAGCCGAGCGGGTCGCCGAGGTGATGGAGGAGCAGGGGATCGAGTCGCTGATCGCGATCGGCGGCGAAGGCACCCTCGCGGCCGCCAAGCGGTTGACGGATGCCGGCATCAAGATCGTCGGCGTCCCCAAGACGATCGACAACGACCTCTCGGCCACCGACTACACCTTCGGATTCGACACCGCCGTCCAGATCGCCACGGATGCGATGGACCGCCTGCGCACCACCGGCGACTCGCATGGACGATGCATGATCGCGGAGGTGATGGGCAGGCATGTCGGCTGGATCGCGCTGCACTCAGGCATGGCGGCCGGCGCGCACGCGATCCTGATCCCCGAGCAGAAGACCTCGATCGAGCAGATCTGCGAATGGGCGGAGTCGGCACGAGATCGCGGTCGAGCGCCCCTGATCGCCGTCGCCGAAGGATTCAAGCTCGACACCATGGACGACGCCCACTCCGAGCGCGGACTCGACGCCTTCGGCCGGCCGCGGCTCGGCGGCATCGGCGACCAGCTCGCGCCCGAGATCGAACAGCGCACCGGGATCGAGACGCGCTCCACCACGCTCGGCCACATCCAGCGCGGCGGCACCCCCACGGCGTACGACCGTGTGCTGGCCACCCGGTACGGGATGGCCGCCATCGAATCGACCCGTGCCGGGAACTGGGGGCGCATGGTGGCTCTCCGCGGCACCCAGATCGTGAACGTGCCCTTCGAGGACGCGCTGGGCCGTCTCAAGGTGGTGCCGCAGAGCCGCTACGACGAGGCGGCGGTGCTGTTCGGTTAGGCGGCTCGACCGTGCAGTGACACACTGACGGCGTGAGCACTGTGTTCCTCATCATCGGCACGATCTTCGTCGCCATCGCCGGCCTGATCCACGTCTTCATCTTCTTGCTCGAGAGCGTGCTCTGGAACCGGCCGAGCACGTGGCGGCGCTTCGGCATCACCACCCAGCAGGACGCCGAGGTGCTGCGCCCGATGGCCTTCAACCAGGGCTTCTACAATGTGTTCCTGGCGCTCGGCGCCTTCGCCGGACTGGTGATGCTCGCCGCGAGCAGTGTGCAGCAGGCGGGCGCCGGCCTGTCGGTCTTCGTGCTCCTCAGCATGCTGCTCGCCTCGATCGTGCTGCTGTTCTCCAACCCGAAGCTGGCTCGTGCCGCCGCCCTGCAGGGGGCCGCGCCGCTGATCGGCTTGGTCTTCCTGATCATCGGGATC
>WOYR01000015.1 GCA_011620705.1 Microbacteriaceae bacterium
AGGATCCGCTGACCCGGTCCGGGCGATCCTATTCCGCGAAGATGAACGCCGCGGCCCGGGTGCGCGCGACCCTCCTGCACGCTGTGCGCCGATGATCTCCCGGCGCCGACGACCACGCGCAGTCGGTGCGTGCCGCTCGCCTCATCCAGCCATCCTCGCGAACGCATATGGGTGAGGATCGTGCGCATCGGTGCGGAAGGTGGGACTCGAACCCACACGCCTTTCGGCACAGGAACCTAAATCCTGCGTGTCTACCGTTTCACCACTCCCGCGAGCAGCAGAAGTCTAGGGCGGCAGCTTGTTCTGACCCCGCATCGGCTGGGGGAGGAGCAGCTGCATGGGGTCGCCCGGTCAGCGGCTGAGGGCCGCCATCCATGTCTCGACGGCCTCGGGCTCGCGGGGGAGGGCCGAGGACAGCACGACCGATGAGGTCTCCGTCACGACGAGGTCATCCTCGATCCGGATGCCGACGCCGCGCAGCTCTTCGGGCACGGTCAGATCGTTCTCCTGGAAGTAGAGTCCGGGTTCGACGGTGAGCACGTTGCCCGCTGCCAGCTTCCCGGTGAGGTAGGCGCCCTGGGATGCGTGGTTGCAGTCGTGCACGTCCATGCCGAGCATGTGGCCCGCTCGCGAGATGCTCCAACGGCGGTGGTGGAGGGCGGACGGATCCATCGCCTCGTCCACAGATCCCTTGATCAGGCCGAGATCGATGAGCCCTTCGGTGAGCGCGCGGCCGCAGGCATCCTGATACGCCTGGAACGCGACGCCGGCGCGCAGCGTGTCGATCCCGGCCTGCTGGGCGCGGAGCACGATCGAGTAGACGTCGCGCTGCAGGCTCGTGAAGCTGCCCGTGACGGGAAGCGTCCGGGTGAGGTCGGCCGAGTAGAGCGACGGCAGCTCGATCCCCATATCCATCAAGATCAGCTCGCCGTCGTGGAGCGGTCCCGTGTTCGCGGTCCAGTGCAGAGTGGTCGCATGGCTGCCCGCTCCGACGATGGGCGCATAGGCGGGGCCGTCCCCCTCGACCCGGGAGCGGCGGGAAAAGGTGCCTTCGAGATAGCGTTCGCCGCGCGGATGCGCGCGAGCGGCCTCCCACTCCCGGACGCAGTCTTCGAAGCCGAGAATCGTCCCATCGACCGCGATCCGGAGCTGGTCGATCTCCCAGTCGTTCTTGATCAGCCGAAGCTCATCGAGGGCGGTCTTGAGCGCGAGATGCGGCGCGAACTCCGGCCCGACAACGGAGCGCACCAGGGCATCGACGTTCCGGTCGAGTGTCGGGAGCACCCGGATCCGTCGGGCCCGCTGCGCGGCGCGCATGAAGTCGTCGGCGAACTCGCTCAGCGGCCGGCATTCGATCCCCAGCGCCTCCTGCGTCTCGCGCAGCGTCGGGCGGGGTCCGACCCAGAGATCGCCGCGAGCGTCGTTCTGCCAGAACTCGTCATCCGTCCGGCCGGAGGGCGCCGGCAGGTACAGCACCGATCCGGCCTCGCCGCCGGTGGTGTCGACCAGCAGGACGCTGAAGGGGCCGGTGTTCCCGGTCAGCCAGACGTGGTCCGTGCCGGGCCGGAAGACGTAGTCGGAATCGTTCGAGCGCACATGCGATTCGCCGCAGGGGATGACCAGCAGTTCGGCAGGGAGAGCCTGCGCCAGCCGGGCGCGCCGCTCGACGGTGTAGGTCACGACCGGGTCATCGCTCGGCAGCACGGCGGGCGGATCGCCCCATCCCGCGAGCATGAACGCTCCGTTGCCGGGAAGCGGGGCCCGATTGGCAGCGCGGGGCATGTCCCACAGCGGCGCCTCGACGGCATCCGTCGCGCCGTGCATGTCGATCGTGTTCATGCTGCCGTCCTTTCGAGGGCGTCGGGGAGCTCGATCGTCCAGGTGGCGCGATCCTCCTCGAGTGGCGCGACCGGAAGATTTCCGGCGCCGTCCGGTATCGGGATCGCGGCGAGCAGCGCCCGGGTGTACGGGTGGATCGGATCGGCCCAGATCGTCTCGGTATGACCGGACTCCACGATCCGGCCGCGGTACATCACCAGGGTGCGGTCGGCGATGCGCCGGACGACCGACAGGTCGTGCGAGATGAAGAGCATCCCGGCGCCGGCCTCCACGCTCAGTGAGCGCATCAGGGCGGCGACGCTGGTCTGCGTGGACGCGTCCAGTGCCGAGATCGGCTCATCGGCGACGAGCAGCCGCGGACGAGCGGCCAGCGCCCGAGCGATCGCAATGCGTTGCTTCTGGCCCCCTGAGAACTCGTAGGCGTAGCGGTTCACGGTCTCCGGGTCGAGGCCGACACGGTCGAGCCAGTCCGCCGGGTCCGATCCCGCCAGTCCGCGCGCGAGAGCGGCCCGCACGCCGTCCGTGATCTGTTCGCCGACGCGGCGCCTCGGGTTCAGTGAGGAATCGGGATCCTGAAAGACCATCTGCATCGCGGTCATCTGCGGCGTGCGACGGCGCAATCCGAGCACCGGAACGCTCGCCTCGCCGAGCAGCACCGTTCCGCCTGCGCGCTTCTCGATCCCGATCACCGCGCGGGCGAGACTCGACTTGCCGCAGCCGCTCTCGCCGACCAGGGCGACGACCTCGCCCGGGCCGATCGCGAGCGAGACCCCGTCGACCGCGCGCAGCGGTGGCCGCCCCCGGTACTCGACCACCAGGTCGTCCGCCCTGAGCACGGGCGCCGTCCCGGTCATCGCGGGTCCTTCCCGGCGGTACCGAGCGATGCGTCCAGCGTCGATCCCGGCAGAGCGGCAAGGAGCGACGCGGTGTACGGGTCCCGCGGCGAGCTGAACAGCTGCTGCCGGGGTGCCGATTCCACCACGCGACCCGCGCGCATCACGGTGACCTCGTCGGCTACGGCGCTCATCACGCCGAGATCGTGGGTCACCAGCAAGACGCTCAGGCCGATGTCGTCGACGAGTTCTCGCAGAAGCCGAAGAACGCCGGCCTGCACCGTGACGTCGAGCGCCGTCGTCGGCTCATCCGCGAGCAGGACGTCGGGCTCGCAGGCCAGTGCGACCGCGATGGCGATGCGCTGGCGCTGGCCACCGGAGAACTGGTGGGGGAACTTCTTCATGGCCGCCGCCGGCTCCGGGACGCGGACGCGCTCGAGCAGACCGATCGCGCGATCGCGCGCCGCCTGCTTGCCGATGCCGAGGTGAAAGCGCATATGGTCCGTGATCTGCCGCCCGATCGCGATCTGGGGATGCAGGCTCGTCGACGGATCCTGGAACACCATCGCGACCCGCCGGCCGCGGACGCGACCGAGAATGGAGCGCGGAGCGCCCACGAGCTCGGTATCGCCGTCCGCCCCGCGGAGCGCGATGCTCCCCGAAACCGTCATGGATTCCGGCAGCAGGCCGAGCACCGCCAGCGCGGTCATGGTCTTCCCCGACCCGGACTCGCCCGCGAGGCCATGGATCCTGCCGTTCTCCAAGGCGAGATCGATGCCGTCGACGATCGGGCGAGGGCCGTCGGGCGTGCGCAGTTCGATGCGCAGCTGTCGGATGTCGAGGGCGGTCACAGCGTCGGACCTCCCCGCCGAAGCGTGTTGGCCTTCGGGTCGAGCGCGTCGCGGAGCGCGTCCCCGACGAAATTGAACGCGACGACGATGCTCAGGATGGCCAGGCCCGGGAAGACCCCGAGCCACCAGGCGTCGAAGTTCTGCACCGCGTCGGCCACCATCGACCCCCATTCCGCTGTCGGCGGCTTCGCCCCGAGGCCGAGGAACGACAGACCGGACAGCAGCAGGATCGCCGTGCCGATGTCGAGGCTCGCCAGCACCAGGATCGGTCCGAGGATGTTCGGGGCGATGTCCCGCCACAGCGACCGCAGCGGCGAGAAGCCCAGCAGGCGGCCCGAGATCACATAGTTGGACGAGCGCAGACCGAGCACGAGTCCGCGGGTGAGGCGGGCGTACGAGGGCCAGGAGACGATGAGGGCGGCGAGCACGGCGTTCAGCAGCGAGGCCCCGAGCGAGGCCGCGATCACCATCGCCAGGATCACCGTGGGGAAGGCCATGACCAGATCGGTGATGCGCATCATCAGCTCGTCGACCCAGCCGCCGAAGAATCCCGCGACCGCCCCGATGACGGCGCCGATCAGAACCGACAGCACGACGAGCAGCAACGAGAGCGGGATCGTGACGCGTGCGCCGGAGAGCACGCGGGAGAGGACGTCGCGGCCGAGTTCATCCGTGCCCAGCAGGGTCCCCTGCCCCGGTGGCTGCAGGATGGCGAGGTTCTGAGCGAGCGGATCGTGCGGCTCGATGATGGGGGCGAAGATCGCCACCAGGATCCACACGACCGCGACGAGGGCGCCCGCGATGCCGAGGGGAGCCGACCAGCGGCCGAGCCGCACGCGTGGTCTGCGCCACCTCGGCCGCTTCGCGTCGGTGGGGTCGAGCTCGTCCGTGGTGATGACCGGTCGCGGCGTCACGAGGCGAGCCTCACCCGCGGGTCGAGCAGGCCGTAGAGCAGGTCGACGATCAGGTTCACGAGGAGGTACATCACGCCGATCAGCAGGCCCACCCCCATCACGCCCGGCAGGTCGAGATGGGAGGCCGCCTGGTACGCGTAGCTGCCGATCCCGGGCCACGCGAAGACGGATTCGACGAGCACGGTTCCGCTCAACAGGCTGCCGAAGGCGAGCCCGACCACGGTGAGGATCGGGATGCTCGCCCCTCGCAGCACATAGCTCCACACCACCGTTCTGGTGGGCAGCCCCTTCGCCCTCGCCGCCCGGGCATAGTCCTGGTCGAGGATCTCGAGCACTGCCGTGCGCACGAACCGGGTCAGCAGCCCGACCGTGTACAGCGTCAGAACGAGCACGGGCAGGAAGAGGTGGGACACGGCATCCAGGAAGGTGTCGAGCTGCCCGGCGAACAGCGAATCGATCGTGTACAGCCCGGTGATGGTCGGCGGTGCGTTGAAGTCGGAGCTCAAGCGGCCCGATCCCGGCGCGATATGGAGCTGGTAGTAGAAGACGTAGTAGAGCACGAGGGCGAGCCAGAACGTCGGCACGCTCAGCCCGGCGAGCGAGACCACGCGCAGCACGTGGTCGGTGACCTTGCCCCGGCGGTAGGCGGCGACGGTGCCGAGCACGACGCCGATGATGACGCTGAGAACGATCGCGCCGATCGCGATCTCGAGTGTGGCAGGCAGCGCCTGCGCGAGGTCGGACGCGACCGGGTTGTGGGTGAGCGTCGAGACGCCCAGATTGCCGTGCAGCAGGTTGCCGAGGTAGGTGAAGTACTGGACCACGAGCGGCTGGTCGAGGCCGTACTCGGCACGGAATCGCGCGGCGATGGCGGGATCCTCCGCCGCGCGCTGCCCGAGGGCCGCTGCGACCGGATCACCCGGCACCAGGTTGGTGAGCACGAAGGTGACCAGGGTCACGCCGATGACCAGCAGCAACGAGGTGATGACGCGCCGCAGGGCGTAGCGCAGGAACGGATGAGCGGCCCGGCCCCCTCGCACGGCGGATGCCGCACGAGGGGGCCGGGCCGCCGGCTCGATCACTGCCAAGGATGGGGCTACTTGCTGCCCAGTGCGGCGATGTCGATGGTCCACACCGCGTTGTAGACGACGCCCGTCACGCTCGACTTCGCGGCGATGTTGTTACCGGGCTGCAGCAGCGGAACGAACGGGCCGGAGGCGTTGAGCGCCTTCTGCAGGTCCTGGAACTGGGTGGCCCGCTCGGCATCCGTGCCGCCCGCCGCCGCGGCGTCGGCCAGCTTCGAGATGCTCGGGTCCGCCCCCGCCGCCCAGCCGGCGCGGAGGCCGACCACGTTGCCCGGGGTGAAGACCAGGTAGTCGCTCGGGTCCGGGTAGTCCGGGCCCCAGTACCAGAAGCCGATGGTCTCCTTGCCGTTGCGGTAGGCGTCCAGCTCGGTCGCGACCGGTGCCGGGGCGAGCGTGATGTTGATGCCCGCGCCCTTCAGCTGCGACTGGATCCGCTGCGCGATCGTCGGGAACTCGATGCCGTTCAGCGTGAGGTCGCTCGGGAAGTTGAGCGTGACGTCCTCGCCTGCGTAGCCGCTCTTGGCCAGATCGGCCTTGGCCGCGGTCAGGTCGGTGGTCAGCTCATCGGAGGGGTTGAGCGCGCCGAGGAACATGCTCGGCACCACTCCGGGTGCCTGCGAGGTCCCCTTGCCTGCGATCGAGACGAGGTCCTTGTAGTCGATCGCCTCCTTCACCGCCTTGACGAAGTCCGGGTTGCTGGTGATCTTCGAGACGGTCGGATCCTGGTTGAGCAGCAGGAACAGCACGTTGGCCGACGGGTCGCTGGTGACCTTGATCGAGCCGCTCAGCCCGCTCGCCTCGGTGCCAGAGAGATCGAGCGCCACATCGGCGCTCCCGCCCTGCACGTTGATCTTCTGGGTCGCGCCCTGCACGTTCTGGATGACCACCCGGCCATAGGCGGGATTGTCGCCGTCGTAGTTCGTGTTGGCGGTCAGCACGACCTGCGATGCGAGGTTGAGCGAACTGAGCATGTACGGGCCGGAGCCGGCCGAGTGCGTGTTGAGGTACTTCTCCGCGGCGTCGCTCTCGGTGGTCGAGCCGCCGTGGGCGGTGACCACCTTCTCGTTGAGGATGCCGAGCGCCGGGTTCGCGAGGATCGAGGGCAGCGCCGGGGTGGGCGTCGCCGTCGTCAGCACGACGGTCTTCGAGTCCTTCTTGGTCACGGTCACGCCGTCGAGCAGGAACGAGGGGTTGCCCTTGAGCCCGATCACGCGGTTGAGCGAGAACACCACGTCGTCCGCGGTGAGGTCGCTGCCGTCCGAGAACTTGTGTGCGCCCTTCAGCGTCAGCGTGAAGGTCTTGGCGTCGTCGGACTCCTTGAGGCTCGCCAGCCCGTCGACGACCTTGGACACGTCTCCGCCCTTGAAGGTGAGGAGCGTCTCGTAGAGGGCCTTGTCGACCATCTCGCCGGTGGGCTCGTACATACGGCCCGGGTCGGCGGTCTTGAGGTCGAAGGCCTTGTCGATCGTGAGGGTCTTCGACGTGGACGTCGAGGTCTTGCCGGATGCGCATCCGGCGACCATCAGGGTGAGTGCGACGGCTGCTGCACCGATCACGACTCGTTTCGTGCTGCCGGACGATGTGGTGCGGAACACCATGAGGCCCTCCAGGGAGACGGGGTCGGCCATGCCGGGTCCGACCAGAACGGGATGGATTGCAAGAGTCGACCTGCCAGCGCGTCGAACAACCGTTCGGCGTAGGCATGCCGCTGGACGGTGTGGAGAAAGATTGGCACGATCGGAAGCGTTCTTCAGTTCACCACCGAATAGTGTGGACGAAAGTGCCACTCGATCGTCAACGGAGCGCAAAGTGTTCAACACCAGTCAGGACGGGCAGCCGTCGTTTGGACAAAAGACCACCGTCCTCGACGACACCGATCTGCGAATCCTCTCGATCCTGAGGGAGAACGGCAGGATCTCGATGGCCGCCCTGGCGGAACGCGTCAACGTCTCCCGGGCGAGCGTCTACAACCGTGTCGAGCAGATGACCAGCGCGGGGGTGATCACCGGATTCTCGGCGCAGGTCGATCCAGGACTCGTCGGTCTCAGCGTGTGCGCGCTCGTCTTCGTCACCGTCCATCCGCAGAGCTGGCACCGCTTCCGGGAGGGGATCATGCAGATCCCTGACATCGAGTACTGCGCCATCACCACCGGCGAGCACGATGCGATGATGCTGATCCGCTCGATCGGCATCGGCGACATCCATGACTTCGTGACCGGCGTGATCGCGGCCCGCCCCGAGGTGAAATCGGTGGTGAGCGTCGTGGTGCTGGATGAGGTGATCCGCAAGCCCTACGTGCTTCCCTCGGATCTGCCGGATAGGTCGACCGCGTCGAACCGGTTGGGGATGACCAGGTTCACGACCGCGGGGAACGGGCGCGACGCGGCCGCGGTGCGGTAGCGGCTCAGCTCTCGACGCAGATGCTCACGTGGTCGACGTCGCCGATGCGGAAGTTCTCGATGAGCCGGATGCGGCCGTCGGCCGCTTCGACCCGGCTGCCGCTCGTTCCGGTCACGACCCGGCCGTCGTCGGCCGTCACGTGGGCGAAGGTGACGGACAGCTCGTCGCCCACCCGGGTTCCGATGAAGCGGCCGAAGGCGACGGTGCCGCCGTCGTAGTCGCCCCAGATGACGCCGTCGCGTTCGAAGTACCGGAAGCGCGACGGCGATGCGGGATCGACGACGCTGTTGGTCGACGATTCCATGAGGAATCGACGGCCATCGAGGCTGGGCGCGGTGGCGGTGGTGCTCTGCTCGGTCACGGCTACGAGTATGACGTCCCCCGCGCATGGTCCGCCTCGATCGCGCTGATCGTCCGATGCGTCGGTCACCGGGGCCCACGAGCCTGGACGGAATGCTCGGCATGGCGCGCCCAGGAATCAGAACATCCACGCGGATCCCGATCCCCGCACCCGGCAGGCTCGGATCCGCCCGTCCAGCCGTCGGAGAGCCGGGCGCCCGACGATGGCCGGATCGAAGCTGTGGACAACGCCGTCGTCGCTCCCGAGCGACGTCGCACACTGACCCGGTGACGAACGCGATCGGGCTCATCACCGAGAGGGTGCGCGAGCGCGTGCGCTCCGACGGCGTGGACCTGGCCGGCGACGACGCGCTCGCCGCACGGCTCGTGCGCGAGGAGGTGCAGCGCTACAGCGAGCACGCTCTCGGCGGATCGCAGCCGCTGCTCTCCGACGAGGCCGCCGTCACCCGGCAGGTCGTCGCCGCGCTGACCGGCTTCGGGCCGCTGCAGCCCTACCTCGACGATCCGAGCGTCGAAGAGCTCTGGATCAACGGCCCCGACCGCGTATTCATCGCCCGTGAGGGCGTCTCCGAGCGGGTCGAGCTCGACCTCACGGAGCTGCAGGTGCGCGAGCTGGTCGAGCGGATGCTGCACTCGACCGGTCGCCGCGTGGACCTGAGCTCGCCGTTCGTCGACGCCTCGCTCCCCGATGGCTCGCGGCTGCACGTGGTCATCCCCGACATCACGCGCGCGCACTGGGCGGTGAATGTGCGCAAGTTCCGCCGCGGCATCCGGGATCTGCGCGAACTCGCCCGGCTCGGATCGCTGACGCGGCAGGCGGCCGAGTTCCTGCACCTGTGCGTGCGCAGCGGGCAGAACATCCTGGTGTCCGGTGCGACCCAGTCGGGCAAGACGACGCTGCTCGGCGCGCTGCTCGCCTCGGCGCGGCCCGAGGAGCGCGTCGTCACCGTCGAGGAGACCTTCGAGCTCTCCGTCCCGGGCGCCGACTGGGTGGCCATGCAGTGCCGCCAGCCGAGTCTCGAGGGCACGGGCGAGATCACCCTGCGCCGCCTGATCAAGGAGGCGCTCCGGATGCGCCCCGACCGCCTCGTGGTCGGGGAGGTGCGCGAGGCCGAGTCGCTCGACCTGCTTATCGCGCTCAACTCGGGGCTGCCAGGGATGTGCTCGATCCACGCCAATCACGCCCGGGACGCCCTGGCCAAGCTGTCGACGCTGCCGCTGCTCGCGGGGCGCAACATCGATTCCGGATTCGTCGTGCCGACCGTCGCCGCGGCCATCGACGTCGTGGCCCACGCCGAACTCGAGCGGGGCGGGCGCCGTCGCGTGGTCGAGATCGTCGCGACCACCGGGCGCGTGGTCGACGGGGCGCCCGAGGCGACAACGTTGTTCGAGCTGCGGGGTGGGCGGCTCGAGCCGAGTGGCGAGTTGCCGGAGCGGGTCGCGAAGTTCCGCAGGGCGGGCATCGACCCGGCGGTCATCCTGCGCGGTGCCGCGTGACGATCGCCGCAGGCCTCCTGCTCGGGGCGGGCCTGGTGCTTGCGGTCTCGCCGTGGCTGTGGCCGCTGTCCGGGCACCGTGGCCGTGCTCGTGCCGGTCTGCTCGACGGACTCCGCGTGCGGCTGCGGCAGGCGGGCCTCGGGCACGTCTCCGCCGCGGTCTTCCTCGTCGTTTCCGTGCTGCTCGGCGCGGCCGTGCTCGCACTCGCGGAGCTCGTCACCCCGGTGCTCGCGGTCGGGGCCGTCGCCGGGGTCGCAGCCGCGATGCTGCCATCCGTGCTGCTCTCCGCTCGGGCGCGTTCGCGTCGTCGGGCGGCGCGCGCCGCCTGGCCCGACCTTGTCGATCACCTGGTCTCGGGCTTGCGCTCCGGGCTTCCGCTCGCCGAGAGCGTCGGCGCCCTCGCCGCGGTCGGCGCACCCGATACCCGCGAGGCCTTCGTGCTCTTCGAGCGCGAGGTGCGCGCGAGCGGCACGGTCTCGTCGGCGCTGGACGCGCTGAAGGAGCGGCTCGCCGACCCGGTCGCCGACCGCATCGTCGAGACGCTCAGGATGGCTCGCGAGGTGGGCGGCACCGAATTGCCGACCGTGCTGCGGAATCTGGCGGCGTCGCTGCGTGCCGAGCTCGCGGTGCGGGCGGAGGCGGAGGCCCGCCAGTCCTGGGTGGTGTCGGCGGCACGATTGGGGGTCGCGGCGCCGTGGCTCGTGCTGCTGCTGCTGTCGTCCCGGCCGGAGGCGGCGTCCGCCTACAACTCGCCGCTCGGCCTGCTGGTGCTCGGCGTCGGACTCGTCGTCACCCTCGTCGCCTACCGGCTGATGATGGCGCTGGGGCGGCTGCCCGAGGAGCGGCGGTGGTTCGCGTGAGGGGCCGGCCGTGACGCCGGCGCTCGCCGCGGCGATCCCGCTGGGGATCGTGCTCGGACTCGGGCTGTGGAGCCTGCTCGCGCTGGTCCCGCGGTTCGGCGCGCCCCGCCTCGCCGACCGGATCGCGCCATACCTGGTCGACGTATCGCCCGCCGCGCGCGAACGGGCCTCTCGGCGCCCGGCGGAGCCCGCTTCCCTGATCGCAGGACTGCTGGCGCCCGTCGGCGTTCGCGCCCGCCGGCTGCTGACCGGGGTGCTCGGGGGTGATGCGACCGTCGAGCAGCGCCTCAGACAGGCGGGCTCGGCTCTGAAGGCCGAGCGCTTCCGCTCGCGGCAGCTGCTCTGGGCGGCGGGCGGCGCCGTCATCGGCGCGCTGCTCGCGACGCTGATCTCGCGGGTGTCCGCCGCGGCCGTGCCGGTGCTGATCGGGGTGGTCGTGGTGGCCGCCGCCCTCGGACTCCTCGCGCCCGAGCAACTGCTGAGCCGGGCCGCCCGGGCTCGGCTCGCCCGGATCTCGGCCGAGCTGCCCACGGTGGTCGAGTTCCTGACGCTGTCGCTCTCGGCGGGGGAGGGCATCCTGGATGCGCTGAAGCGCGTCGCCCGCAGCGGCAACGGCGAGCTGGCCCGCGAACTCGGCCTGGTGGCCTCCGAAGTGAGCATGGGCGCGGCTCTGCCCGACGCGCTGCAGCGCTGCGCCGCGACCATCGGGCTGCCGGCGCTGAGCCGCACCGTCGACCAGCTGCTCGGCGCGCTCGAACGCGGTACCCCTCTCGTGGAGGTGCTGCGCGCGCAGGCGCAGGATTCCCGCGACGAGACCAAGCGCCGACTGCTCGAGGCGGCCGGCAAGAAGGAGGTCGCGATGCTCGTCCCGCTGGTCTTCCTGATCCTGCCGGTGACGATCGCGTTCGCGATCTTCCCGGGGATCCTGGTGCTGCAACTGGGGCGGTGACAT
>WOYR01000216.1 GCA_011620705.1 Microbacteriaceae bacterium
TGACCTCCTGCTTGCAAAGCAGGCGCTCTACCAATTGAGCTAAGGCCCCGTGCAACGTCACAAAGAGAAGAAGCCCCTTGCAGGGACTTCTCGGTGAACCCGGACGGACGAAGTAGCAACCACCTCCCGGGCCCCGAAAATCCTAAGACCGCAGGATTCCCGGGGCGTCTACTCTAACAACGAGTCGGTCAAACCCGGCCGATTTCGAGCGACAATGGGCTCGTTCGCGACGAATTGTGGACAATGAGAACCACCCTGACGACGGAGCGCTCGACCGCACTCGCGAGGGGCTGCGAGCGTTGTGCAACGATCACCGAACTCGCATGGAAGTATTCGGTGAACCGCAAGACGGCAATCCTCCATCCTCGAGGACGATGCGCCTTTCGCTGCAATCCAATCCCGCTTGTGGCGGCATCTGCCAATCCAGGGCTCGGACTCTGCGCGCGGCGCGGCCATCGGACATAAGTTTTGCATATCCGTGCAAACCCTTGGCTCCGTTCAAGCCCGGACGTACCGGGCCCCTCGGCGTTCCCCCTCGATGCGCAGCACTCCGTCGTCGCGAAGCTTGAAGAGCAAGCGTCTGGCTGCTTCGGGGCTGGTTCCGCAGAGTTCCGCGGCCTCGCTTCTCGAAATGCTTCCCTTAGCGTCCACGTAGTTCAGGATCATCTGCGCCTGCTGCGGCTCATCGAACGTTCTGACTCGCACGTAGCTGGCCGCGCTCGACAGCGCGCGGTAGCTCAAAGAACTGAGCGTGTAGCGTCGAGCGCGCCCGTCGCCGCGCATCTCGATCAGCCCCTGCTCAACCATTGCAATGAGCCGTGTGCGCGTGCGACTCTGCGGCTGCTGAAGAATTTCGGCGATTTCGGCGAGGGTCATCCTCGGGTTGTCCTT
Source organism: Microbacteriaceae bacterium (assembly GCA_011620705.1). Taxonomy (GTDB): domain Bacteria; phylum Actinomycetota; class Actinomycetes; order Actinomycetales; family Microbacteriaceae; genus Lysinimonas. The sequence goes on from WOYR01000216.1 coordinate 892, forward strand.
CAACGCCCGCACCACCTGAAGGTCGGGCAACTCGAATCGTTGCTTCGAGCGCTGATCGTGTTCAATCACGAAGCGGACGAGTTCGAGGTCACTGCCACCGAGAGAAACCGTCACCGACACCTGATCGGTTGTCGACCGCGCATAGTCAGGTTCGGGACGCCCGGCCCGCAGGGCAGCTTCGAAGACGCGGTTGATCCCCCGGCCAGCTCGATCGACGAGTCTGGCCTCTTTGAATGCATCAGCGAGAACCCGGCTGCGCGGGTTGCTGTTCTCGAGGAAGTTCTCCGAGGTGACACCCCGAGGGAAACCACCGGGATTGGTGATCGTCAGTTCGTCGTCCTGGACTTGGAGGCGCGTCGGCCCCATCACCGTGAAATCCCGGTGAACGAGCGCGTTTGCGACAAGTTCACGCGCCAGGATCTCGGGGATGCGGTCGATCTCAACGCGCGTGAGTCCGATGACTACCTCATCAACGACGTTCTGTTCGCGGAGCAGGCGGTAGAGCACGTCTGCTGATTTGAACAGCGGGTCATGAGTGATGATGTTCTGACGGATCACGCCGCGCTCAAGCACCTGGAAGATCGTTTCGTGCGTCGGCACGTACCGCTGCAGGCTCTCAGAGCGACCGAACAGGAGCAGCGCCCCCCGCTTCAGCACCAGCTCCTCGCCGCGCCGCTCGGCCACACCGAGCGCACTCAGCACCTCCGCATCCCCCATCCCGGCATAGACGCTTTCGACCGTCCCACCGGCACTCGCCTGTTCGCGGAACCGCCCGAACTCGGCGGCATCGAGGTCATTCATCGACGCCGAGGGCTCCACGATCGTCGCGTAGTCGGCCTCACCTCGGGCAATGCGATCCGCGAGCATCTCGTGAGCGAGATAGGGCAAGCAAGCTGGTTTCCCGTCGGAGCCGAGTCCTCGTCGCACGTACTTGCCGTCCCGCGTGCCGACAACCGTCGGCGCTGCCTCGACGTGCACACGGATGACGTCCCTGCCGTCCACGTCGATGATGGACACTTCCGGTACGACCTGCGGCACCGTGTTGTTCGCCACCATCGCCTGCAGCCTGATCGGATCGGTGGTCTTGCCGTGCCGGCTGCGTGCTCCCGAGATCCGACCGTCGTCTTCGACCCCAATGAAGAGATCGCCCGCTCCATACGGCGAGTTGGCGAGGCAGACCACCGCATCGATGATGAGTGAATCGCTGAAGATCCTGTGCTCATCGGACTTGAACTCCACCGTCATGGTCTCACCAGCGGCGATCACACGACGGAATTCGACCTCGTCCACAACTCAAAGTATGTCATAACTTTTGAAATGCTCATCGACATTCGGCAGCAATTCATATTGATCGTCAAATGCGGACCGGGTGGCTCGGCCCACCGCGTCACCGAATCTAGCCTTTGGCCGACGCCAGACGTGTGAACCATCAGACCGGGTACCGCTGCCTGCCGATCAGCTGCTCAGGCAGCTGCACCACACTGACCTCAACGGAGCTTGGGCGATGCAGGAGCTGAAGACACCACGTCGTCGACCTCTGGAGCCGAGATTTTCCTGTGAGTGGTGGGGGTACCAGGACTTGAACCTGGGACCTCTTCGTTATCAGCGAAGCGCTCTAACCGCCTGAGCTATACCCCCGCGCACCGACTGCTGATGAGGCGGAACGGCGACCGGCCTTGCTTACAGTACCCCACCGCGGCGGGGCGGGAAAATCCGCTCAGCTGTTCCGGAATCCGACCAGGAGCCCACCGGTGAAACGCACGCTGATGTTGTAGAGCAGCGAGGCGATGGCGGCGAGCACCGTCCCCACGACGACGTTCAGGATCGCCACGACGAGGGCGAACAGGCCCACCTGGCCCAACCCGAAGTTGCTGGCGATCGTGAAACCGGGGTCGCCCAGGACGTCCTGCAGGGCCGTATCGAGCGTGCCGAAGATCCCGGTCGAGAACAGGATGACCCAGATCAGGATCGTCGCCACCACCAGGACGATCCCGAGGCAGAGCCAGATCAGGAACGCCAGCTTCACCACCGACCAGAAGTCGAGGTAGACCAGCTTCAGCCGCACCTGCTTGGCGGAGGTGCTGCGCTGATCCTTGCGCTGCAGCTTTTCGGCGACGCTGCTCATTCGGTGTCGTCCTCTCCGTCGGTGGCCTCGACACCGGCGGCAACCGCGTCGGTCGCGGCTGCGTCGGGATCGGGCCCATCGGCCGCACCGTCTTCGAGTTCGGCGGCGTCCAGATTGCGTTCACTGTTCTTGGCCACGGCGATGATCCTGTCGTCATCGTCGAAGCGGGCGAATACGACGCCCATGGTGTCGCGACCCTTGGCCGGCACCTCGGCCACGGCAGACCTTACCACCTTGCCACTGGCAAGAACTACGAGCACCTCGTCGTCGTCCTCGACGATCAGAGCGCCCGCGAGCACTCCGCGCTCGTCGTTCAACTTGGCCACCTTGATGCCCAGGCCGCCGCGCTGCTGGGGGCGGTACTGGTCGACGCCGGTGCGCTTCGCGTAGCCGCCTTCGGTGACGACGAAGACCGATCCTGCATCCGCCACCACGGATGCCGAGAGCAGCTGATCGGTGTCGCGGAAGTGCATCCCGATCACGCCGGCGGTCGAACGCCCCATCGGACGCAAGGTGTCGTTGCCCGCCTTGAAGCGGATCGACATCCCGTGCCGCGACACCAGCAGCACCTCGCTGTCATCCTCGACGAGCAACGCCGAGACCAGCTCGTCCCCCTCGCGCAGATTGATCGCGATGATGCCGCCGGTGCGGTTGGTGTTGTACTCGGCGAGCGGGGTCTTCTTCACCAGCCCGCCGCGCGTGGCGAGAACGAGGTAGCTCGCCGCCTGGTAATCCCGGATGTCGAGCACCTGCGCGATCTCCTCACCCGGCTGCAGGGCGAGCAGGTTGGCGACATGCTGGCCCTTCGCGTCGCGTCCGGCCTCCTGCACCTCGTACGCCTTCGCGCGGTAGACCCGGCCGGTGTTGGTGAAGAAGAGCAGCCAGTGATGCGTGGTGGTGACGAAGAAGTGCTCGACGACGTCATCCGCCCGCAATTGCGCGCCCTTCACCCCGCGACCGCCGCGGTGCTGGCTGCGGTAGTTGTCGCTGCGCGTGCGCTTGATGTAGCCGCCGCGGGTGATGGTGACGACCATCTCCTCCTCGGGGATGAGGTCCTCCACGCTCATGTCGCCGCCGAATCCGAGCAGGATCTCGGTGCGGCGTTCGTCGCCGTACTTGTTCGCGATCTCGGTGAGCTCCTCGACGATGATCGAGCGCTGCCGCTCCTCGCTCGCCAGGATCGCCTGGTATTCGGCGATCTCCCTCTCCAGCTCGGCGAGGCGGTCCTGGATCTTCTGGCGCTCGAGCGCGGCGAGGCGGCGCAGCTGCAGGGCGAGGATCGCGTCGGCCTGGAGCTCGTCCACGTCGAGCAGTTGGATCAATCCCTGGCGCGCCTCGTCCACGTCGGGCGAGCGGCGGATCAGCGCGATGACCTCGTCGAGCGCGTCGAGCGCCTTCACGTATGCGCGCTGGATGTGGGCGTCGGCTTCGGCCTTCGCGAGCCGGTAGGCGGTGCGCCGGACGATGACCTCGATCTGGTGCTCGATCCACCGCGAGATGAAGCCGTCGATGGGCAGTGTGCGAGGCACCCCGTCGACGATCGCCAGCATGTTGGCGCCGAAGTTCTCCTGCAGCTGGGTGTGCTTGTAGAGGTTGTTGAGCACCACTTTCGCGACCGCATCGCGCTTGAGCACGATGACCAGGCGCTGCCCGGTGCGGCCAGAGGTCTCGTCGCGGATATCGGCGATGCCCGCGAGCCTGCCCTCCTTGACGAGCTCGGCGATCTTGATCGCCAGGTTGTCGGGGTTGACCTGGTACGGCAGTTCGGTGACGACCAGGCAGACCCGGCCCTGGATCTCCTCGACGTTGACGACCGCGCGCATGGTGATGGAGCCGCGGCCGGTGCGGTAGGCGTCCTGGATGCCCTTGACTCCGAGGATCTGCGCACCGGTCGGGAAGTCCGGCCCTTTGACCCGGGCGATGATGGCGTCCAGCAGCTCCTCACGGGTGGCCTCCGGGTGCTCGAGGGCCCAGAGCGCGGCATCCGCGACCTCGCGCAGATTGTGCGGCGGGATGTTGGTCGCCATCCCGACGGCGATGCCGACCGAGCCGTTCACCAGCAGGTTGGGGAAACGCGAAGGCAGGACCATCGGCTCCTGCGTCCTGCCGTCGTAATTGTCCTGGAAGTCGACGGTGTCCTCGTCGATGTCCCGGACCATCTCCATGGCGAGCGGCGCCATCTTGGTCTCGGTGTACCGGTGGGCGGCTGCACCGTCATTGCCGGGCGAGCCGAAGTTGCCCTGGCCCAGCGCGAGCGGGTACCGCAGCGACCACGGCTGCACCAGGCGGACAAGCGCGTCGTACACCGACTGGTCGCCGTGCGGATGGAACTGCCCCATCACGTCGCCGATGACGCGGGTGCATTTGCTGAAAGCGCGGTCTGGCCGGTAGCCGCCGTCGTACATCGCGTAGATCACCCGGCGGTGGACCGGCTTCAGCCCGTCGCGGATCTCGGGCAGCGCGCGCCCGACGATCACGCTCATCGCATAGTCGAGGTAGCTGCGCTGCATCTCGAGCTGCAGATCGACCTGCTCGATCTTGTCGTTGCGATCGGGGTCGAGTCCGGTATCGGTGGTGTCAGTCATGATTCACTTTCGCTGGTCCAAGAGCGGCGGAGCCGCATGTCGAGACCCGTCAAATGTCGAGGAACCGCACGTCTTTGGCGTTCTGCTGGATGAATTGCCGCCGGGATTCGACGTCGTCGCCCATCAGGGTGCTGAAGATGCCGTCGGCGATGGCCGCATCATCGAGCGTCACCTGGAGCAGGGTGCGGGTCTCGGGGTTCATGGTGGTGTCCCAGAGCTCCTGGTGGTTCATCTCGCCGAGGCCCTTGTAGCGCTGCACGCCGTTCTCCTTGGCGATGCGCTTGCCCGAGGCGAGGCCCGACTCGAGCAGCGTGTCCCGCTCGCGGTCGGAGTAGACGTACTCGTGGTCCGCGTTCGTCCATTTGAGCCGGTAGAGCGGAGGCTGCGCGAGATAGACGTAGCCCATCTCGATCAGCGGCCGCATGTAGCGGAACAGCAGGGTGAGCAGCAGGGTGGTGATGTGCTGGCCGTCGACATCTGCGTCCGCCATCAGCACGATCTTGTGGTACCGCGCCTTCTCGCCGTTGAAGTCCTCGCCGATGCCGGTGCCGAAGGCGGTGATCATCGCCTGGATCTCGGCGTTGGCGAGCGCGCGGTCGAGGCGCGCCTTCTCGACGTTGAGGATCTTGCCGCGCAACGGCAGGATGGCCTGCGTCTCCGGGTTGCGCCCCTGCACGGCGGAGCCGCCGGCCGAGTCCCCCTCGACGAGGAAGACCTCGCTCTCCCAGGGATTGCGGCTGCTGCAGTCCTTGAGCTTGCCGGGCATGCCGCCGCCTTCGAGCAGTCCCTTGCGGCGGGTCTGCTCGCGCGCCTTGCGCGCCGCCATCCGCGCCGCCGCGGCCTGCACCGACTTGCGGATGATGTTGCGCGCCTCGTTGGGGTTGCGGTCGAACCAGTCGTTCAGCTGGTCGCCGGTCACCTTCTGCACGAAGGACTTCGCCTCGGTGTTGCCGAGCTTGGTCTTGGTCTGGCCCTCGAATTGCGGTTCGCCGAGCTTGATCGAGATGACGGCGGTGAGCCCCTCGCGGATGTCGTCCCCTGTGAGGTTCTCGTCCTTCTCCTTGAGCAGGCCCTTCTCGCGCGCGTAGCGGTTGACCAGCGTGGTCAGCGCGGCGCGGAATCCCTCCTCATGGGTGCCGCCCTCGTGGGTGTTGATCGTGTTCGCGTAGGTGTGCACGCTCTCGGAGTACGAGCTCGTCCACTGCATGGCCACCTCGAGCGCGATCTTTCGCTCCTTGTCCTCCGACTCGAAGGCGATGATCTCGTCGTGGACCACATCGGTGTTCTTCGCCGAGTTCAGGTACTCCACGTAGTCGACCAGGCCGCGCTGGTAGAGGAAGACGTCGGAGCGCGGGGTGCCGTCATCCTGCCTGCCCTCCTCGCGCTCGTCGGTCAGCGCGATGCGCAGCCCCTTGTTGAGGAAGGCCATCTGCTGGAAGCGGGTGCGCAGGGTCTCGTAATCCCATTCGACCGTCTCGAAGATCTGCTGATTGGGCCAGAAGGTGATCGTCGTGCCGGTCTGGTTGGTCGTCGCGCCCTTCGCGAGCGGGGCGACCGGGACTCCGTCGTGGTACTGCTGCGTCCAGATGTGACCCTGGCGGCGCACCTCGACATCGAGGGTGGTCGAGAGCGCATTCACGACCGAGCTGCCCACCCCGTGCAGGCCCCCCGAGACCGCGTAGCCGCTGCCCCCGAACTTGCCGCCGGCGTGCAGGATCGTCAGCACCACCTCGACCGTCGACTTCTTCTCCACCGGGTGCAGATCGACCGGGATCCCGCGGCCGTTGTCGACGCAGCGCACACCGCCGTCGGCAAGCAGCGTGACCTCGATGTGGTCGCAGTAGCCGGCGAGGGCCTCGTCGACGGAGTTGTCGACGATCTCCTGCACGAGGTGGTGCAGGCCGCGCGGGCCGGTCGAGCCGATGTACATGCCCGGGCGCTTGCGAACGGCCTCGAGTCCCTCCAGGACCTGGATGTCGGCGGCGCCGTACGAGTCGTTCGGGTCGGCGGGAGCAGTTGGGGCAGTCACCTCGAGATTCTATCGCAGCAGAGTGTCCCGAACCGGCCTGAACGCCCGTCTGGGGACATTTCGTGGAGCGTTTGACCAGATTTGCCTTATCAGCCGTAGGTATCGCGAGGACCGCGCCCTGGGATTGCTCTGGAACCGTGTTTCCACGAGGGGGTGTCCGGGTTGAGAATGCGCACCGTTTCCACGCCTGCGGCGGGAAAGCGCGCTGTGATCTGCTGCGTCATCAGAGCACTCATCGAGCGCAGCTGCACAGCCCAGGGATTCGAGTCGCATTGCACCAGGAGGACGCCCCCCTCGACACCCAACGGGCGGGTGTGTCCGGAGGTCTCCGCACCAACGATGTCCGGCCACGCCGCCAGAAGTTCGGCGCGCGCCATCGGGGAGTCCCACCCCATGGATGAGGTGAGATCACCGAGCACATCGCCGAGCCCGGCCGGCTCCCTCTCCTTCCCGTACGGGACGCTCGTCTCATCACCGGCCGCACGTCGGCGGCGGCGCGCGTCCCCCGAGCGGAGCGAGGGGTCGCCGAAGTTCCGCCGGATGCGCCGATAGACGCTGACGTGCTCGGGGACCTGCGCCTCGTCGCTCACTCCACGATCCTGCCGTTCCGGATGTGCACCGTGTAGGCGGCGAGCGGTGCCGGCACGTCCTCGAACACCGCCGCCGTGATGAGCACCTGCTCATAGTCGCCGATGGCGGAAGCCAACCGCGCGCGGCGCGCTTCGTCGAGTTCGGCGAAGACGTCGTCGAGGATCACGATCGGATCCCCGAGTGTGGAATCAGCGCGGAGCACCGCCGCCGCCGCCAGTTTGAGCGCGAGCGCGAAACTCCAGGACTCGCCGTGGCTCGCGTAGCCGCGGGCCGGAAGACTATTGAGCATGAGCAGCAGCTCATCGCGGTGGGGACCGACGAGCGTGAGTCCGCGGTCCAACTCAGCGCGGCGCACCCGGGTCAAGGCGGTGCGGAACCGTTCGGCGACTTCGGCGGCATCCAGGGATGACGGATCCGCGTCCGGAGGCGGCGCGGCGGGCATGCCCGGGCCGCCGTCGTCGGGCTGCGCTCCCAGGATGCTCAGCTGCAGCGCCAGCTCTGCCTCCTGTCCCGCACCGGCGATGTTCGAGTACGCCTCGACGATGTGGGGCCTCAGCCGGTCGACCAACTGCTGCCGCCCGAGGATGATCTCGCTGCCGAGCTCGACCAGCCGCTCGTCCCACAGCTCCAAGGTGGACAGCCCCGCCTCGGCGGCGCGCGCGCCGCGGGCCGACTTCAGCAGGGTGTTCCGCTGCCGGAGCACCCGCTCGTAATCCGCGGTGACGCCGGCGAACCGTGGAATCAGCTGCACCAGGAGCTGATCGAGCAGGCGCCGGCGCCCGGACGGCTCGCCGCGGACCAGTGCGAGGTCCTCCGGGGCGAACAGCACACTGGTGATGGAGCGCGGCAGCTCGCGCGGTTTCACCGCCACCCGATTCACCTGGGCACGATTGGCCGAGGACCGATTGATTTGCAGCTCGACGAGGATCTGCCGACCCGCATGCTCGAGGCGAGCGCGCACCATGGCCGACTCCGCGCCCCGGCGGATGAGCGCCTCATCCGTCGACACCCGATGCGAGGCCAGGGTGCTCAGGTAGACGATGGACTCGACGAGGTTCGTCTTGCCCTGCCCATTGCCGCCGACGAACAGATTGGGCCCTGCACGGAGCGCTACCTCGGCGGACGCGTAGTTCCGGAAGTCGGTCAGGCTCAGGTGGGAGACGATCACCCGAATGCGACGCGCATGGACGTGGACATTCTCCGGCTCAGCGCAGCAGCAGGTTCGGCTGCAGAAGATACCGGTAGTCATCGGCGCCGGCCTGCTCCTTCGAGGACTGACTGGTGATCAGCACCGGACCCGGCTTGTTGGGATTCTCCGTCTTGGTGAACGAGATCCGCACGAACTCCGAGTGAAGGGCCCCGAGCCCGTCGAGCAGGAAGGACGGTTTGAGTGAGACGACGGTGTCTTCGCCGTGCAGGTGGGCGTCGATCGTCTCCGAAGCCTGCGCCTGCTCCGAGCCCGTCGCCTCCAAGGTGAGCCCCTCGAGCGAGAAGCTGAAGCGCAGGGCGGCCTCGCGTTCAAGCACGAGCGACACGCGCCGGGTCGCTTCGATCAACTCCGCGGTGTTCATCACGGCGTAGTTGTCGACCGTCTCGGGGAACAGCCGCTTCACCGGCGGGAAATTCCCCTTGATGAGAAGAGATGTCACCGTCTTCTTGTCGGCGCTGAAAGCGATGAGTTCGCGGTCGTCCCCGCGCACGATGGACACGGCCACCGTGCCGCTGTGCGCGAAGGTCTTGCCGATCTCCGAAAGGGTGCGCGCGGGGATGAGCGCCGTCGTTCCGATGGCGGACGACGTTCCCGAGTCCCAGTCGATGTCTCTGACGGCGACCCGATATCGATCGGTCGCAACGAGTGAGAGCTTGTCGTCGCCGACCTCGAGCTGCACGCCGGTGATCACCGGAGTCACATCGTCTCGGGATGCCGCGACCGCGACCTGCGCCACCGCCGCCGCGAAATCATCCGCAGGCAGCACACCGGTGCGCTCGGTCACCTCGGGAAGGGTCGGATACTCCTCGACCGGCATGCTCGAGAGCATGAAGCGGACGGAACCGCAGCTCACCGTGATCTTGCCCTCTTCCGTCGAGAACCGGACAGGAGCGTTGGGGAGCCGGCTTGCGATCTCGGCCAGCAACCGCCCGGAGACCAGTGCTGTTCCCGCTTCGTCGACATCTCCGGCGATCTCCGTCCGCGATGAGACCTCATAGTCGAACGACGAGAGAACAAGTGCGGAGCCCGACGCCTCGAGGAGCACTCCGCTCAGGATCGGCTGAGTGGTGCGCTGCGGCAGCAGTTTGACGGTGAAAGACACGGCCTCGCTGAACACGTCCCGATTGACTTGGAACTTCACGGGAACTCCTTGTCGTTCGAAACTGCCGGGCGTCCATACTGTCACCCCGATCCTGGCACAGCTAGTGGTGCACCCCGGTTCGGGTGGTGCGAGCTCTCGAATGGTCCGGGGGGTTGTGGAACGGTGATTCCAGGGAGAGAGAGTTAATCTTCATAACTGCTGTGCGATCTGGGGACAAGCTGCGCGAGGCCTGTCGGGATCGGGGAACTACATTCGTGGAAGTTGTGCGAGCTCGGTGGAAGGGCGGCCGAAAACGGCGGGGGCGATCAAGGGCTGCTTTCCGGGATTTCACAGCGGGCTGCAGATTTTCAACATCGTCTCGAGTGCCGTCGGCTTGTTATCCACAAGTTGTGCACACCTTGTGCAATCCGAGTGTTCAGAGGTGTTTGTCCAGCCCCAAAAGAGGGGGTGAATTGAGCGACCATGGAACCGCACGGCATCGGGAGCTGGCTCAGAGCTTGTTGTAGCGCTGATTCTGCTTGATCCGGCTCGTCAGCTCGGTGACCTGGTTGTAGATGGAGCGACGCTCCTTCATGAGTTCGCTGATCTTCTTGTTGGCGTACATGACGGTGGTGTGGTCGCGGTTGCCGAACAATTGTCCGATCTTGGGCAGCGAGAGACTGGTCATCTCGCGGCACAGATACATCGCGATCTGCCGTGCGGTCGCGACGGCCTGCGAGCGGCTCGATCCGTAGAGGTCGTCGACCGACAACTTGAAGTAGTCCGCTGTGTGATTGATGATGTCGACGGGCGAGATGACGTTGTCCTCATCCAGAGTGATCAGGTCCTTGAGCACGGTCTGCACCAGCTGCAGGTCGACGGGCGTCCGGTTCAGATTGGCGAACGCGGTCACCCGGATGAGCGTGCCCTCCAATTCTCGGATATTGGATGACACCTTTGTGGCCATGTATTCGAGGATCTCGTCGGGCACCTGCAGCTTCTCGCTCTGCGCCTTCTTGCGCAGGATCGCGATGCGCGTTTCGAGGTCGGGCGCC
>WOYR01000066.1 GCA_011620705.1 Microbacteriaceae bacterium
CTTGCCGCCCGCGCTGCTCGGCAGGAACGCGGCGATGTTGGCGGGCCAGTCGGCGCGGGTGACCGCCGCCAGCACCTGCAGGATGGTCGGGACGACCAGCACGAGCCCGAGGGCGGCAGCGATGCTGGCGGCACTGCTGCGGATGGCGAGTCCGATCCCGAACGCGAGCAGCCCGATCAGGGCGGCATAGCCGGCACCACCGATCAGCGCGAGCCAGACCTCCCCGTCGCCGAAGTCGGGCGTGATGCCCTTGCCGGGCAGCAGGGGCGCGGTCGCGAAGGCGGCGGACACGAGTCCGACCAGGGCCACGACAAAGGTGGTCACCCCGAAGACGAGCGCCTTGGCCACGATGGCGGGCAGGCGCTTCGGCACGGCTGCGAACGTCGAGCGGATCATCCCGGTGCCGTACTCTCCGGTGATCACGAGTGCGCCGAGCACGGCGCTGACCAGTTGGGCGAAGCTGATGCCCAGTGTCGAGACGGTGACCCAGGTGCTCTGCTGCACGTCGTGCGCGGGTGCCCCGGTACCGGTCGGTGCCGGGAGGGCGCCGGCGATCAGCAGGCCCAGCCCGATCGTGAGCAGCACGATGATGACGTAGCACCACAGGGTCGAGCGCAGGGTGCGCAGCTTGATCCATTCGGAGCGGAGCACGCCGCCGAAGGACAGGACCGGAGTCCTCGTGATCGTCGTCGTGGTCATGCCGCTGCCGTCCCGCCCGCGTGGAATTCGACTTCGTCCTGAGTGAGCGCGAGGTAGGCGTCCTCGAGCGAGCCGCCGACCGGCGACAGCTCGTGCAGCACGACGCGTTCGTGGGCGGCGAGTTCGCCGATGTGCGGCGCAGCCAGGCCGGTCACCTCGAGCAGCTCCGGTTCGACATGCGTGACCGTCGCGCCCGCGCCGGTGAGGAGCACGGCGAAGCGCTCGGCGTCGGGGGTGCGCACGTGCACGACCGTCCCGGTCGCCATCGCTTCGATGGTGGCGACGGGGGCGTCGGCGATGACCCGTCCCCGGCCGAGCACGATGATGTGGTCGGCGGTCTGGGCCATCTCGCTCATCAGGTGCGATGAGAGGAAGACCGTGCGGCCCTGGCTCGCCAGGTGGCGGGTGAGTTCGCGCACCCAGATGACGCCTTCAGGGTCGAGTCCGTTGACCGGCTCGTCGAGGATCAGGACCGAGGGGTCGCCCAGCAGCGCCGCCGCAATGCCGAGCCGCTGCCCCATCCCGAGCGAGAAGCCGCCCACTCGGCGCCGCGCCACCGATTCGAGTCCGGTGAGCGCGATCACCTCGTCGACACGCGTGCGCCGGATGCCGTGGGTCGCCGCCAGCGCGAGGAGGTGGTTCTCGGCGGTGCGGCCGGTGTGCACGGCCTTCGCGTCGAGCAGAACGCCGACCTCGCGCAGCGGCGCCTTCAGATCCGCATAGCGCGACCCGTTCACCGTGACGCTGCCGCTCGTCGCCCGGTCGAGTCCGACGATGAGCCGCATCGTGGTGGACTTGCCGGCCCCGTTCGGGCCGAGGAACCCCGTGACCATGCCCGGCTTCACCGAGAAGGTCACGTCGTCGACGACGGTCTTCGCGCCGTACCGCTTGGTGAGCCCGACTGCTTCGATCATGATGCCGCCTTCATGCCTTCACGCTAGGCGATGCTCGCAGTCGCGCCGTCATCCCAGGGGATTACTTCGATCGCACTCCCGCGTTCGCCCGAGCAGGGCACCCTGCGGTCAGCGCACTCCGGTTGTGTAGGACGGTCCTACACAACCGGAGTGCGCGGGGGGAGAGCACATCCGCAGGGCAGCGTCCGCCGGGAGCGCGGCCGAGCGGCGAGAGTCTCCGCATGCAGCACATCGTCGAAGCCATCGAGCGGCTCGGCGGGGTGGCGAGCCGCTGGCAGTTGCGCTCGCGCGGCGTCTCGGCCGACGCGCTCGACGTCGCCGCGTGGTATGGGCGCTCGATCATCCGGGTGCGCAAGGGCTGGTATGCCCGCGCCGACGAGAACCCTGATGCGATCCGGGCCTGCCGGGTCGGCGGACGGCTCACCTGCGTGAGCGCCATCGCCTTTCATGACGGATCCGCACCGCCCCCGGCGCTGCACGTCGAGGTGCCGGCCAATGCACCGCGGCTTCGCGACCCGGACGATCCACGAAAGCGCCTCGGCCCGGACTCGCCGGTGGTGGTGCACTGGACTCGCCATCCCGGACCCGGGGATGCGCGAGCCGTCACCGCAGCGCACGCTGAGGCGGTCGCGGCGGCGTGCGGCGTCCATGCCGCGGGAGTGCCGGGGCGGACGGCTCAGGGCCGGGGCCGGGCTCAGGCCGCCTCGGCAAGGTCGTCGGCGTCGAGGATCGTGTAGCTGTAGCCCTGCTCGGCCAGGAAGCGCTGCCGGTTCTGCGCGAAATCCTGGTCGACGGTGTCGCGCGCCACGAGGGTGTAGAAGTTCGCGGGCAGCCCGCTCTCCTTCGGGCGCAGCAGGCGGCCCAGCCGCTGGGCCTCCTCCTGGCGCGAGCCGAACGAGCCGGAGACCTGGATCGCGACCGTCGCCTCGGGCAGGTCGACCGAGAAGTTCGCCACCTTCGACACCACCAGAACCCGGGTCGTGCCATCCCGGAACTCCTGGTAGAGCCGCTCCCGCTCGTCGATCGGGGTCGCGCCGGTGAGCTTCGGGGCGTTCAGCGCGAGAGCCAGCTCGTCGATCTGATCCAGGTACTGGCCGATGACGAGGATGCGCTCGCCCTCGTGCTTCGCGACCAGCTCGCGGACCACGCCCAGCTTGGCGGGCGCGGTCGCCGCGAGCCGGTATCGCTCGTCATCCGCGGATGCCGCATACTCCAGCCGTTCCTGCTGCGGCAGGTCGATCCGCACCTCGTAGCAGGATGCCGGGGAGATGAAGCCCTGCGCCTCGATCTCCTTCCAGGGCGCGTCGAAGCGCTTCGGGCCGATCAGCGAGAACACATCGGACTCGCGGCCGTCCTCGCGCACCAGCGTCGCCGTCAGGCCGAGCCGGCGGCGCGCCTGCAGCTCGGCCGTCAGCTTGAACACCGGCGCGGGCAGCAGGTGCACCTCGTCGTACACGATGAGGCCCCAGTCCAGCGCGTCGAGCAGCGCCAGGTGGGCGTACTCGCCCTTCCGCTTCGCGGTCAGGATCTGGTATGTCGCGATCGTGACCGGCTTGATCTCCTTGACCTGGCCCGAGTATTCGCCGATCTCCTCCTCGGTGAGCGAGGTGCGCCGCAGCAGTTCGGAACGCCATTGGCGTGCCGAGACCGTGTTGGTGACCAGGATGAGCGTCGTGGTCTCCGCGCGCGCCATCGCCCCCGCCCCCACCAGCGTCTTGCCCGCGCCGCACGGCAGCACGACCACCCCGGATCCGCCGGCGAAGAAGTTGTCGATCGCCTGCTCCTGGTACGGCCGCAGCGCCCAGCCGTCCGCGGAGTTCAGCTCGATCCGGTGCGGGGTGCCCGGGGTGTAGCCGGCGTGGTCCTCGGCGGGCCAGCCGAGCTTGAGCAGCTCCTGCTTGACCTGGCCGCGTGCCCAGGGGAGCAGGGTCCATTCGGTGGTGGTGCGCTTCACGCCGAGGAACTGACCGACCTTGGGACTGCGGGTGATCTCGGCGAGCACCGCGGGATCCGTGCCGGTGATGATGAGTTCACCCTCGGCATCGCGCTCGATGATCAGGCGGCCGTAGCGGCCGACCGTCTCGGTGATGTCGATCGACACCGACTGCGGCACGGGGAACTTGGCGTAGTCGTCGAGGGTCTGCAGCATCTGCGCCGCGGTGTGACCGGCGGCGCGCGCGTTCCACAGCCCCAGCCGCGTGATGCGGTAGGTGTGCACGAACTCGGGGGCCCGCTCCAGCTCGGCGAAGACCGCCAGCTCGTGCCGCGCCTCTTCCGCTTGCGGGTGCGCAACTTCGAGCAGCACGGTGCGGTCGCTCTGGACGATCAGGGGTCCGTTCACAACCTTCGAGCCTACCCGCGATCGCGGCCGGCGCTGAGCTACGCAGGCCGGACGGCGGTGATCGACGACAGCGGCAGCGTCCGCTCGATGTCCGCCCGCCGGTCCCGTGCGCGCAGCCTGCCGTTCGCGATGGCGGCCGGCTCCAGGTGGTACTCGACCTGGGTGCCGTCCGGCAGCCGCACATCCACCAGCACCGCCGCCTTGTTCTTCACGGCGCTCTCCAGCTGACGGGCCAGCCATGCCTGCCCGGTCTCCTCGGGGCTCGAGGCCGCGACCGCGCGCACCCGGGCGATCAGGATCGCGGCGGTGTCGTCGGCCAGCGCTCCGCCCGCGCCCGCGCGTCGCTCGCGGCGCAGCTCCAGGATGGTGCCTGCGGCGTCCTCGGCCACGACGGGGTAGCGCGCGTCGGCGAGCGTCCAGTAGACGAGCGGCAGCTCGAAGCGGGAGAGCAGGCGGCCCTCGCCGCCCGGACCGGCCCCATCCGGCTTGAGGCCGAGCGGGGCGAGGGCCTGGTCCACCGCGACCTGGCGCAGCATGGCGGTGTCGTCGGAGCGCACATAGGCCGACATCCCGAACTCGCGGGAGTCGGCGGGGTCGGCGCCCGGGTCGATGGCCCCGACGCGCAGGGTGCCGAAGCGCGCGGCCGTGTCGGCCAGCAGGTACTCGAGCGGTTGCGGGATGCCGGTCAGCGACACCCGGGCGAGAAAGGCGCGAATGCCGTCCGCGGTCTCGCCCGCGATCATCGCCCGGCTCAGGCTCGCCGCGGTGACCCGGTAGCTGGATGCCAGGCCCCGGGCCTCGACCTCGGCGAAGCGGCGCAGCCGGCTGTCCACCTCGGCCACGAGCGGTCCTGGCGCGATGATCGACAGATCGTGCTGCACGTACACCTGCTCGACCTCGGGCGGGAACAGCGCCGCCATCGCGGTGGATGCAGCACCCACCCCATCGACGAGCAGCGCCGCCCCCGGCGTCGACGGCGTCGCCCCCCCTGTCAGGCCGAGCAGCTCGGCTTCGCGGGCGATCGAGGTGAGCCGCTCGCGGATCCAGTCCCCCCCCGCCGGGAACAGCCACGCCACGAAGTCGGCGAGCCCTTCGCCCCAGACCGCATGCGCCCGCTGGCGCAGCACGGTGCGCAGCTCATCGGGCAGCCGGTCGAGCCACGCGCCCGCGAGCACGGCCC
Source organism: Microbacteriaceae bacterium (assembly GCA_011620705.1). Taxonomy (GTDB): domain Bacteria; phylum Actinomycetota; class Actinomycetes; order Actinomycetales; family Microbacteriaceae; genus Lysinimonas. Next base: position 5,135 of record WOYR01000066.1, read on the forward strand.
AGCGGTCGGCCCGCGACTCGGAGAGCCAGGTGCGGGATGCCTCGCTCGGCGCCCAGGCCCCGCCGTCCAGTTCGGCGAGCCCTGCATGCGATGCGATGTTGAGCAGCAGGTCGATCTGCTCGCTGCCGACCCCGGCCGCGGCGGCGAGCCGTCGGCCGTCGGGGAGGGCGACCCCGCCGCGGGCCAGCTGGCGGGCGGGCTCATCGCGCAGCGCCACGAGCAGCTCGGTCACGGCGGAGAGCGTGCCGAATGCGCGGTCTCCCGCCCCCCGGTCGACGAAGCGGGCATCGGACTCGCTCACCGGGACCAGGGCGGCCGGGGGCGTGCTGCTGACGAGCTCGGCGCGCGAGGGCAGGCCGAAAGCGGGCCAGGCGTTCAATTGCTCGGTGACGGCATCCCATGGGGCGACCCGGCCGGACTCGGCGCCGAGCAGTGCCGCCCTCTCGGCGACGGCGATGCGCTCCGAGACCTCGGCCGTCGAGAGGTGCAGAGCGACGGCGAGCTGCGCCGCGGTGGGCGCGCCCGTGGTGGACGCGAGTTCGCCGGCGACCGCGAGCAGGGCGAGGGTCGGACGATCCAGGCGCTGCAGGGCGGCCTGCACGGAGCCGCGGTCCAGCAGCGCCTCCGCCAGGTCGAAGAAGTCGCGGATGCCCTGCTGGCGCACCCCGCGATCCTTCACCAGCCGCGCGAGGGCGTCGTCGTCGAGCGCGCGCAGCCGGGCCGCGAGCGCGAGGGCGGAGCCGCTACTCGCCGCCATCGCGCGCGAGGCGGCTGCGTCGCACGGCGGTCACGATCAGGAACACGATGAGCCCGATCAGCGCGAGCGGCAGGCCGATGCCGGGCAGCACGGCGACGGTCGGCCAGACCCCGCCGGTGAAGTCCGCATTGCTGGCGCGGCCGATGAAGATCGCCACGATCGCGATGATCGAGATGCCCGCGACGGTTGCGACGACGAACGCCAGGATGCGTTCGATACGATTGAGGGGCACACGGGTGTTCTCTGCCACAGCACCAGGATAGGGCTCACGCCCCAGCCCCGATGCCCGCGCACCAATGAGGAGAGGTCCCCATGCCCACCGGCAAGGTCAAGTTCTACGACGAAGACAAAGGCTTCGGCTTCATCGCTGCTGATGACGGCCAAGAGGTGTTCCTGCACGCATCCGCGCTGCCGGCGGGCACGGTCGTGCGCGCGGGCAGCCGCCTCGAGTTCGGGATCGCCGACGGGAAGAAGGGGGCGCAGGCGCTGTCGGTGCGGGTTCTGGACGCTCCGCCATCCTTGAGCAAGATGACGCGCCGCTCCGCCGACGACATGGCGATCGTGGTGGAGGACCTGGTGAAGCTGCTCGACGGGATCGGCGCCGGCCTGCGTCGCGGCCGCTACCCCGACAAGAGCCACGGCAGCAAGATCGCGGCCGTGCTGCGCAAGGTCGCCGACGATCTGGATGCCTGAGGCACCGGTGGTCGAACCTGTCGAGGGCGCTGCGCCGGTCGAGGGCGCCGCGGTCGAGGTGGCGCTCGCCGCGCTCCGCGAGATCACGCCGGAGGCCGGCATCGGCGCGTTCGTCTCGCAGGAGACGGATGACGAGGGCGTCAGCACCATCCTGTTCGCCTCGGCGATGCCCGGGTATCCGGGCTGGTACTGGACGGCGAGCGTCGCGCAGCTGCCCGGCGAGGAACCGACAGTGCTCGAAGCCGAACTGCTGCCCGGCGAGGGCGCGCTGCTCGCTCCGGACTGGGTGCCGTGGAGCGAGCGGCTCGAGGACTACAAGGCCGCTCAGGCGGCGATCGCCGCGGGCGAGCTGTCGGAGTCGGACGACGACGAGAGTCTGGACGACGCCGAAAGTCTGGAAGACGACGATCTGGATGACGACGATCTGGGCGACGACCCCGACGACGGCATCGACTTCGAGTCCGATGAGCCGCCGGCCGGCGCTGCCCTAGCTGCTGTGCCGCCGATGGGTGACGACGAGCAGCACGAGCCCGATGCCGAGGCCGGCCAGGACGGTCCAGAGCCACCACTCGCGCCCGTTCGCCATCAGCGGCGCAAGAAACAGCAGTAGCACGCCGAGAGCGACCAGCCAGAGCACGAGCCCGACGAGGACGGTCTTGCGGTCATCCGTCTTGACGGGTGCGGGATCGGGGCGGCGCTCCGAGTCCTTCAGCCAGAGGCGCATGGGTTCACCCTATTCTCTGCGCGGGATTCTCTGCGCGAGCATGCTACTGGTCGAGCACGAAATCGAGCGCGCGGGTGAGCGCACGCACATCATCCGGTTCGATGGCGACGAAGGTGGCGATGCGCAGCTGGTTGCGGCCGAGCTTGCGGTAGGGCTCGGTGTCGACGATCCCGTTGGCGCGCAGGGTCGCGGCGATGGCCGCCGCATCCACGCTCTCATCGAAGTCGATGGTGACGACGACCTGCGAGCGGTGCTCGGGGTTCGTCACGAACGGGGTCGCGACGGCCGAGGCCTCCGCCCAGTCGTAGAGGATGCCGCTGCTCTGCTTGGTGCGGGAGTCCGCCCAGGCGAGCCCCCCGTTGCCGGCGATCCAGTCGAGCTGGTTCTCCATGAGCAGCAAGGTGGAGATGGCCGGTGTGTTGAGCGTCTGGTCGAGCCGCGAGTTGTCGACCGCGTTCTTGAGGCTGAGGAACTCCGGGATGTAGCGGCCGGATGCGCTCACCCTCTCGATCCGCTCGATCGCAGCAGGCGAGGCCAGCGCGAACCACAGCCCGCCGTCGCCGGCGAAGTTCTTCTGCGGGGCGAAGTAGTAGAGGTCCGCCTCGGCCGGATCGAACTCGACGCCGCCGGCCGCGCTGGTCGCGTCGATCAGGGTGAGCGCTCCTTCATCGCCGTGCACCCGTTTCACGGGGGCCATCACGCCCGTCGAGGTCTCGTTGTGCGGCCAGCCGTAGACGTCGATGCCGGGGAGCACCTCGATCTCGCTGCGGGATCCGCCGGGAGCCGCGATCACATGCGGCGCCTGCAGGAACGGGGCGGCGGCGGCTGCGGCGAACTTCGAGCCGAACTCGCCGAAGCTGAGCAGCTCGGCGCGGGTGCCGATGACCGAGTGGGCTGCGGCATCCCAGAATGCGGTCGACCCGCCGTTGCCGAGCAGCACCTCGTAGCCGGCCGGCAGGCGGAACAGCTCGGCGAGACTGCCGCGGACGCGGCCGACCAGATCCTTCACCGGGGCCTGCCGGTGCGAGGTGCCGAGCAGTTCGGCGTGCGCCATGAGGTGGGCGAGTTGTTCGGGACGCACCTTGGATGGCCCGCTTCCGAACCGGCCGTCGACGGGCAGAAGGTCAGCGGGGATCTCGAGCGTCACGTCGTCCATCGTACTGAGCCCGGGATGCCCGCCCCTCCTGAGCGCGCACTCCGGTTGTGTAGGACCGTCCTACACAACCGGAGTGCGCCGGCGGAAGGCCTCGCTCCCACGGCGAAGCGCGACCGCCGCCGGTAGGCTGACCCCGTCCGGCAGCCAGCCCTGGAAGGCAACGATGACCGATCTCGTCGACACGACGGAGATGTACCTGCGGACGATCCTCGACCTGGAGGAGGAGGGGATCGTGCCGCTGCGCGCGCGCATCTCCGAGCGCCTCGGCCACTCCGGCCCCACCGTGTCGCAGACCATCGGCCGGATGGAGCGCGACGGCCTCGTGAACGTCGAAGGCGACCGGCATCTCGCCCTCACCGAGCAGGGTCGCAGCCGTGCCCTGCATGTGATGCGCAAGCACCGCCTCGCCGAGCGGCTGCTGGCCGATGTGATCGGGCTCGATTGGGCGTATGTGCACGACGAGGCATGTCGCTGGGAGCATGTGATGAGCGAGCAGGTCGAGCGCCGCCTGCTCGAGCTGCTCGACCACCCGACCGAGTCGCCGTACGGCAACCCGATCCCCGCCCTCGACGAGTTGGGCGATCCGCTCGCCCGCCCCTTCCTCGAAGGCGTCATCAACATCGTGGCGCGGGTGGCCGACGAGACCGGGCCGGTGACCGGCACCATCAAGCGCCTCGGCGAGCCGGTGCAGTTCGAACCGGAGCTGCTTCAGCAGTTGCTCGCGGCGGGCGTGATCCCGGGGGCCTCGGTGACGGTGTCGCGCGCCGGCTCCTACGTGCTGGTGCAGGTCGATGGCAGCGATGAGGGCCTCGAGCTGCCCAGCGAGGTCGCCGTTCACGTGTACGTGGCGGCCTGACTCGCGGCGCGCCGCCGCCTCGACTGGCGCTACCGCGGCTGGTCACGTACAGTCGACGAGTCCTCTCGGCCACGCAAGCCGGTCGGAGGCCGTACCGCAGGGCGTCTCGTTCACCCATCCTCTGCGGCACGACGTGACATACGACAGGGATGGGGCGGCACCCCGAGGCCGGCCGAGGCGCAGGAGCACTCCTCTTGTTCTCAGGAAATTCTCGCAAGTCCGCTGCATCCCCCGGCAGCATCCTCGGCCTCGCGGTCGTCGCGATCGCGGTCCCCGCCATCTTCTGCACGGTGGCGCTTCCCGCCTACGCCGCGCAGAGCGGGTCGTCGGCATCCGGATCGCCTGCCACGGCCGACCTCGAGCACCTGAAGGTGTCCGACGCGCAGACCGTCGCAGTCGCCGAGGACGCGACCATCGGCTCCACCGCCCGGGACGCCATCAGCGCGACCTCGGAGGCCGAGGCCAAGCGCACCCGGCTGCTGGCCGCGCTCGCAGCAGCCAGGGCGTCGTACACCGGCCCCAGCGTCCGAGGGCTGCTCGCCAACCCGCCGTACCCCAACTTCAGCCTCGACCAGGTGGTCGCGGTGGCCGAGCGGTACCAGGGCGTCCCGTACGTCTACGGCGGGGCATCCCCTGCCGGTTTCGACTGCTCCGGATTCACCCAGTACGTGTACGCCCAGTTCGGCGTCGCGCTTCCGCACTCGGCATCGCGCCAGGGCGCGGGCGGCGCGCACATCTCGGCCGCAGACGCGCGCCCCGGTGACATCGTCGCGATGGACGGCGGCGGCCACGTCGGCATCTACCTCGGCGGCAACATGATGATCGACGCGCCGGAGCCGGGCCGCGTTGTGCAGATCCGCGCGATCTACACGAGCGGGTACTGGTTCGTCCGCTACGGGATCTGACGGGGCCCATTCGTCGCGCCGCCGGTCCTGCGGCGCGGCAACGCCCTCGCGCGACGTGCACGCCGCCCCGCCGCGCCCCGCCCCGCCCCGCTGGAGCGCCCCGAACGTTTCTCGTGCCGTAACACCGTTGTTCTTTCCTGCGGGTTACGCTGGTGCTCTCGGTATCGACGGATTTTCGGGAGAGCCCCATGCGGAACGCGAGCAGCATCCCCACCACGGATGCGCGCGCGCTGTTCCTCATACGGCGCAGCATTCGGCCGGTCGTGCACTGTCACGTCCGGAGCAAGTAGGCGCTGTCGTTCGCGACGGCGCCTTTTTCGTGTGCTCCTCCCGCAATCCGGCGAGACCGGTGAATCGAATGCCCGCAAGCCGTGCGGGCGCCTTCGAGAGGAACTCCATGCGAACCCTGGTACTCAACGCCGGCTACGAGCCGCTTGCCGTCGTGTCGTTCAAACGGGCCATCGTGCTCGTGCTCGACGGCAAGGCATCCATCGTCGTGAGCGACGAAGAGCATCCCGTGCTGAGCGCGTCGGGGCAGTGGGAGCGGCCTTCGGTCATCCTGCTGCGCCGCTACGTGCGCATTCCGAGCGGGCGGGCCGTCCCGGTGTCGCGCCGCGGGGTGCTGCGCCGCGACTCGCAGCGCTGCGCATACTGCGGGGTCTCGGCATCCACGATCGACCATGTCATCCCGCGCTCCCGCGGGGGTGCGGACAGCTGGGAGAACCTGGTCGCGTGCTGCCTCAAGTGCAACAACATCAAAGGCGACCGCACGCCGCAGGAGATGGGGTGGTCGCTGCGGCACATCCCGCGCGCCCCGCACGGGACCGCGTGGCTGGTGCGCGGCGTCGAGCGCGCGCAACCCCAGTGGGAGCAGTTCCTGGCCCCGGCGGCGTGATCCGGGGCATCCATTCGCATGAGTTCTCGCCGGGTGGGCAGGCTGTGTTACCCCTCGGTTACGGGTCGTTATGTCAACGTGACATTGGGAAGGAACTCCCCTAGGCTCGGTCGGGTCGCAAACCCGGAGGATTCATGACCGAACGCGAGACCCCGGATGCTGTGGGGTTCCTCTTCGGCGGGCTGACGGACGAGTCGAGCACCGCGTCCGCACCGCCCGCCGTTCGTGAACCCGAAAAGCCGGTGGTCGCCGAGGCCCCCGTCTACCGCTCGCGCCGCGAGATGCGCGCAGCCGGCGGGTACCGGATGGATGCCGCGGCTCCCGCCCCCGAGCCGGTCGAGCCGGCCGCCCCTGACTACGACGGCGTCGCCTCCCTGTTCCCGC
>WOYR01000166.1 GCA_011620705.1 Microbacteriaceae bacterium
GTGCGGGGTCGGGGCTGTTCGGCGCACCGGTTCCGTCATCGGCTCACCCGCTTCGGGCCCGCGGAGGGCGTGACGTCCGGCGGGCGCAGGTACAGCGGCTCGCTCGGCCCGAACGGCCGGCCGGCGGCGAACAGGCGCTCCCCGAGCATGCCGAGGGCGCCAGCGGGGATGGTGGCGGCATCCACCCGGCGGCGGCTGCCGCCACCGTCCGCACCGGTGTCGAGCTCATCGGGGCGGGCCAGGAGCGGCCCCCCGAGCCGCACGGGCAGGCCGAGCTCGTCGCCCGCCGCATAGCTCGACCACGCGATCTCGCGCCGCCGCGCATCGGTCACCACGATGAGCGGCTCTGCGAGATCGAGTGCGAGGGCATCATGCGAGATCAGCGGGACCACAGGCTTGCCGATCCCGAAGGCGAAGGCGCGCGCTGCCGCGATGCCCACGCGCAGTCCGGTGAAGGGGCCCGGGCCCATTCCCGCGACCACCCCGCTGAGCCCGCCGGGGCCGACCCCCGATTCTGCGAGCACCCGCTGGATCAGCGTGCCGATCACCTCGGCGTGCCGGCGGGTGTCCGCCTCGTCCGCCTGCGCCAGGATGCCGGCATCGCGATCCACGACGGCCACGCTGGTCCCCGCGGAGGTATCGATCGCGAGCAGCACGGAGTCGAGCCTATTCGGCGCGGGCGAGGGCCGCTTCGAGCTCGAGACCGCGCGGTCCGAAGCCGGTGACCGTGACCTGGCGGGGTTCGTCGAGTTCGAGCGCGTCAGGATCCGCCGGCGCGACCGCGCTCGCGGACGCTCCTGTCGGCCGGCGGATGTCGATCGACAGCCACGAGTCGCTCACCCCATCGAGCTTGCCCGCCCCCCATTCGACGATCACGATGGAGCCGGCATAGTCGAGATCGAGGTCGTCGAGTTCAAGGCCGGTCGCCAGGCGATAGGCGTCGACGTGCACCAGGGGCACTCCGCTCGCCGTCGGGTGCTCGCGCGCGAGCACGAAGGTCGGGCTGGTCACGGCGCCCCGGGCTCCGAGCGCGGCACCGACGCCGCGCGTCAAGGTGGTCTTGCCCGCTCCGAGTCCGCCATTCAGCAGGACGAGGTCTCCGGCCCGCAGCAGCGGCGCGAGCCGCGCGCCCAGCGCCTCCATCGCCGCCGCGCCGGGCACCGTCAGCTCGAGCACGGCCGCCTCCTCGCTGCGCAGGAGATCACCGCGCCACCCGGGGAACACGCGGCCCCACCCGCGTCACGATCTCGTAGCCGATCGTTCCGGCTGCGGCCGCCCAGCTCTGGGCCGACGGGACCGCATCGGCCGGATCGCCCCAGAGCACCGCGCGATCGCCGACCGCCACCCGCCCCTCGCCGACGTCGACCACGAACTGGTCCATCGCGATCCGCCCCACCACCGGGCAGCTGCGCCCGTTGATCGCGACCATTCCGCGGCCGGAGGCGGCGCGCGGCACCCCGTCCGCGTAGCCGAGCGGGATCAGCGCGAGCGTCGTCTCGTGCTCGGTGCGGTGCGTGTAGCCGTAGGAGACGCGGGTTCCCGCCGGGACCCGGCGCACGGCTGCCACCGCGGCGGAGAGCTGCATCACCGGGCGCAGGCCGATGGCCGCGGCATCCATCGACTCGGCGGCGGGGAGGCCGTAGAGCCCGATGCCGATGCGCACCAGTTCGAAGCGCAGCCCCGGCCGCTCCACGGCGGCCTGCGTGGCGGCGAGGTGGCGCAGTTCCGGGCTGAGCCCGGCAGCATGGGCCTCGGCGACGGCCTGATCGAAGACCTCGCGCTGCCGGTCGTCGTCGGCGGCCGAGGTGTTCGAGAGGTGGCTGAAGATCCCGCGCACGTGGATGCGGCCCCCCGCCTGCAGGGCGGCGGCACGCGCGAGCACCGCCCCCCGCTCGGCCGGGGCGATCCCGTTGCGGCTCAAGCCCGAGTCCACTTTGAGGTGCACCATCGCGCGGCCGAGCCCGCCCGAGGCCGCCGCGGCCCGCTCGAGCTGGTCGAGCGAGCTGATCCCGAGGTCGATGCCGGCGGCGACGGCCGGCGCGAAGTCGGCATCCGGGCCGTGCAGCCAGGCGAGCATCGGGGTGACGATGCCGGCGCGGCGCAGCGCGAGGCCTTCCTCGATGTCGGCGACGCCCAGCCATTCGGCCCCGGCCTCCGACAGCGCGCGGGCCACCAGCTCGGCTCCGTGACCGTAGCCATCGGCCTTCACCACGCCCATCACGAGCGACGGCGCCACCAGTCGGCGCAGCACCGCGAGGTTGGCGGCGAGCGCGCCGAGATCGATGCGGGCCTCGCGGAATGGCGCGGCCGCGCTCATCCCGTCTCGCAGACCACGGACGCCACGGCGACGCCGGCGTCGTGGGTCATCGACAGGTGGATGCCGATGATGCCCTTGGCCATGACGAGCGCGGCGGCCGCTCCCGACACCAGGATCGTCGGAGCTCCCTTGCCGTCCTGCACCACCTCCATGTCGTGCCACCGCACCCCGGTGGATTCGCCGAGCGCCTTCATGAAGGCCTCCTTCGCGGCGAATCGGGCTGCGAGCGACGGCAAGGACTTGCCGCGTTCGCCGGGAGCGAACAGCCGCTCGCGCAGGGCCGGGGTGCGGCTGACCGCGCGCTCGAAGCGCGCCACATCGACCACGTCGACGCCGATGCCCGCGATAGCCATATGGCCATTGTCCCGGATGCGGCGGATTACTCGACCGTGACCGACTTGGCCAGGTTGCGCGGCTGGTCGACATCGAGCCCCTTCGCCATCGCCAGCTCCATGCCGAAGATGTGCAGCGGCACCACGGCGAGCAGCGGCTCGAACAGCGGCGCGGCGAAGGGGATGCGGATCACCTCGTCGGCGTACGGCACGACCGCGACATCCCCGATCTCGGCGATCGCGATCACCCGGGCCCCCCGCGCGCGGATCTCCTGGATGTTCGACACCACCTTCGGGTGCAGCGAAGAGGGGTCGCGCGGGCTCGGCACGATCACGAACACGATCTGCCCGGGCTCGATGAGCGCGATCGGGCCGTGCTTGAGCTCGCCGGCGGCGAATCCCTCGGCGTGGATGTACGCCAGCTCCTTCAACTTCAGCGCGCCCTCGAGCGCGATCGGGTAGCCGACGTGCCTGCCGAGGAACAGCACCGACTGGGTGTCCCCCATCCAGTGCGCGAGTTCGGCGATCCGGGCGGATGCGGCATCCACCACCTGGTCGAGCTTGTCGGGCAGATCCTGCAGCTCGGCGAGCTGCGCCGCGATCTGCGCACCATCGAGGGTGCCGCGGCGCTGGGCGAGGTACAGCCCGAGCAGATAGAGCGCGGTTGCCTGCGCCACGAAGGCCTTCGTCGATGCGACAGCCACCTCGGGCCCAGCATGGGTGTAGAGCACGGCATCCGACTCGCGGGGGATGGTGGAGCCCTGCGTGTTGCAGATGGCCAGCGTGCGCGCCCCATGCTCCCTGGCGTACTTGACCGCCATCAGGGTGTCCATGGTCTCGCCGGACTGGCTGACCGAGACCACCAGCGTGCGCGGCGAGAGCACCGGGTCCCGGTAGCGGAACTCGTGCGAGAGCTCGACATCGACCGGCACCCTGGCCCAGGTCTCGATCGCGTACTTGCCGAGCATCCCGGCGTATGCCGCCGTTCCGCAGCCGATCACCACCACGCGGTCGATGTCGTCGAGCACCTCGGCAAGGGGCTCCAGCTCGGGCAGCGTGACGGCGCCGTCGTGGATGCGGCCGATGAGCGTCTTGGCGACCGCCTCCGGCTCCTCGCTGATCTCCTTCTTCATGAAGGAGGGCCAGCCGCCCTTCTCGGCCGCCGAGGCGTCCCATGCGACCTCGAATGCGTGCGGGGTGACGGGAGCACCCGAGAAGTCGATGACCTCCACCGAGCCGGGGCGGATCGTCACGATCTGGTCCTGGCCGATCTCGAGGGCGTGACGGGTGTGCTCGACGAAGGCGGCGACATCCGAGCCCAGGAAGTTCTCGCCGTCCCCCACGCCGACCACCAGAGGCGAATTGCGGCGGGCGCCGACCACGACACCCGGCTCGTCCTGGTGCATGACGAGCAGGGTGAACGCGCCCTCGAGGCGGGTCACGACGCGGCGCATGGCATCGGTCAGGTTGCCGGTCTCGCGGTACAAGGAGCCGACCAGGAGCGCCGCGACCTCGCTGTCGGTCTCGCTCGTGAAGACCCCCCCGGCATCCAGCACCTCCTGCTTGAGCTCGGCGAAGTTCTCGATGATCCCGTTGTGGATCAGCGCCAGCCTGCCGCCGTCGCCGAGGTGCGGATGCGCGTTCGCATCGCTCGGACCGCCGTGGGTCGCCCACCGGGTGTGGCCGATGCCGGTGTGCCCGTCCGGCATGGAGTCCCCGTCGAGGTCGCCGAGGAGCACGCCCAGCTTGCCCGCGCGCTTGCGGGTCTCGAGCTCGCCCGCATCGTCGATCACGGCGATCCCGGCGGAGTCGTAGCCGCGGTACTCCTGGCGCTTGAGGCCTCCGAGGAGCATGCCGATCGCACTACCGGGACCGACATAACCCACGATGCCGCACATGGGCCTGATCCTACCTGCGCCTCGCTGCGGCCCGGGTCCCGGTAGCCTGACTACGATGAGCGAGACATCGGGCACGGGGACCCGCAATGAGACGCCGTTCCTCGAGATCTCCCGCGCCGAGTGGGCGGCGCTCGCCCTGAGCGTGCCCCAACCGCTGAGCGAGACGGAGATCGTCCGCCTGCGCGGGCTCGGCGACACCCTGGATGTGCGCGAGGTCACCGACGTGTACACGCCGCTCAGCCGGCTGCTCAACCTCTATGCGATCGGAACGCGCGCCATCGGCGAGGCGACGAGCGCGTTCCTGCACCAGCCCTCGCAGAAGACCCCTTTCGTGATCGGCATCGCCGGCTCCGTCGCCGTCGGCAAGTCGACCACCGCGCGGCTGCTGCGAGCGCTGCTCAGCCGATGGGAGGACACCCCGCGCGTCGAACTCGTCACCACGGACGGATTCCTCCTCCCCAACGCCGAGCTCGAGCGCCGCGGCCTCGTGCAGCGCAAGGGGTTCCCCGAGAGCTACGACCGCCGCGCCCTGCTGCGCTTCGTCAGCAGGGTCAAGAGCGGAGCGGCCGAGGTGCGCGCGCCCTTCTACTCCCACCTCAGCTACGACATCGTCCCCCGCGCCCAGATCGTGGTGCACCAGCCCGACATCCTGATCGTCGAGGGCCTCAACGTGCTCCAGCCGCCGGTGCCGGGCACCCGGCTCGCGGTCAGCGACCTCTTCGACTTCACCATCTACGTGGATGCCCGCACCAGCGACATCCAGCGCTGGTACGTCGAGCGCTTCCTGCGACTGCAGCGCAGCGCCTTCACCGATCCGAAGTCCTATTTCCACCGCTACGCGACGCTCAGCGAGCCGCAGGCGATGGAGTTGGCGCACGCGATCTGGCGCGAGGTCAACGGGCCCAACCTGGAGCAGAACGTGCTCCCCACCCGGGAGCGCGCCTCCCTAGTGCTGCGCAAGGGCGCCGACCACACCGTGTCGACCGTGCTGCTGCGCAAACTCTGACCCAGGATCCCGCTGCGACACCATCCGCCCCGCGTTCACCTCGCGATTCGTGCCAGATCGTCGCCTCCACCGACCCCCAGCGACGGGTTTGCACGAATCGTGCGGGGGAGCGGATGCCGATCCGGCCGAGGATCACGGCACAGGGGCCGGGGACGGGGACGCGCTCAGGCCGTGATGCTCAGGCCGTGATGGTCAGGCGATCGCGGACCACCGAGGCCAACTGCTCCGCGATGGCGGCAGCGACCTCCTGATCCGCTGCCTCCACCATCACCCGCACCAGCGGCTCGGTGCCCGAGGGGCGCAGCAGCACGCGGCCGGTGCCGCCCAGCTGCGCCTCAGCGGCGCGCACCGCATCGGCGACGCCTGCATCCGCTTCCAGCCCGTGCCTGTCGACGCCCGGCACGTTCACCAGCACCTGGGGGAAGACCGTCATGATCTCCGCCAACTGGGCGAGCGTCCTGCCGGTGCGGGCCATCTCGGCGGCGAGTTGCAGCCCGGTCAGGATGCCGTCGCCGGTGGTCGCCTGGTCGCGGAAGATGATGTGCCCCGACTGCTCACCGCCGAGGCTGAGCTCCTTCGCGTCGAGTTCCTCGAGCACGTAGCGGTCGCCCACCTGGGTCTCCAGCAGCCGGATGCCGTGCTCGGCCATCGCGCGCCGCAGCCCCAGATTGCTCATCACGGTGGCCACGAGGGTGTCGCGCGCCAGCAGGCCGCGGCGCTTGAGCGAGACGGCGAGGATCGCCATCATCTGGTCGCCGTCGACCACCCTGCCCGCAGCATCGACGGCGAGGCAGCGGTCGGCGTCGCCGTCGTGGGCGATACCGAGGTCGGCGCCCTCCGCGAGCACCTTCGCGCGGAGACCGTCCAGATGCGTCGAGCCGACGCCGTCGTTGATGTTGAGGCCGTCGGGCTCGGCTCCGATCACGGTGACCTTCGCGCCGGCGAGCGCGAACGCCTCGGGCGAGACGCCGGCGGCCGCACCGTTGGCGGCATCGATGACCACGTGCAAGCCGTCGAGACGGGTGTCGAGGGTGCCGATCAGGTGCACGACGTAGCGGTCTTCCGCGTCCGCGAAGCGGCGGATGCGGCCGACCCCGCCGCCGGTCGGCGTCATCTTCGGTCCCTCGAGCGCGCGCTCGATCCGGTCCTCGACCTCGTCGGGCAGCTTCGTGCCGCCGATCGCGAAGAACTTGATCCCGTTGTCGGCGGCAGGGTTGTGCGATGCGGAGACCATCACGCCGAAGTCCGCCTCGACATCCGCCACCAGGAATGCCGCGGCAGGGGTCGGGATGACGCCCGCGTCGAGCACGTCGATGCCGGAACTGGCCAGCCCCGCCGCGACCGCGGCCGAGATGAACTCGCCCGAAACCCGGGGATCGCGCGCCAGGACGGCGCGCGGCCGCTTGCCCTCCGCGCGCAACTGATCGGCGTGGCGGCCGCGGGTCAGCACGAATGCGGCAGCCTGCGCCAGCCCGAGAGCCAGGTCGGCGGTGATGATCTCACCGTTGGCCAGCCCTCGGACGCCGTCGGTTCCGAAGAGGCGGGGCATGGGGGTGCCGGAGCGGCGGACTACCGCTTCGAGAACTGCGAGGCCTTGCGAGCCTTCTTGAGGCCCGCCTTCTTGCGCTCGATGACGCGGGCGTCACGGGTGAGGAAGCCGGCCTTCTTGAGTGCGGGGCGGTTGTTCTCGCGATCGATCTCGTTGAGCGCGCGGGCGATCGCCAGCCGCAGGGCGCCGGCCTGGCCGGAGGGGCCGCCGCCGGTGATCTTGACGATCACGTCGTAGCTGCCGAGCAGGTCGAGCACCTTGAAGGGGTCGTTGATCAACTGCTGGTGCAGCTTGTTCGGGAAGTACTCCTCGAGGCTGCGGCCGTTCACCAGGAAGGTGCCGGTGCCGGGAGTGAGGCGCGCTCGGGCGATCGCCTCCTTGCGGCGGCCGACGGCCGAGCCGCCGACGCTCAGGGCCGGGCGCGGGGCCTTGGGGGCCTCCTCGGCCGGAGTCTCGGTCGTGAAGCTCTCGACGAGCTCCTCGGGGAGGGCTTCTTCGATCTTCGCCATGTTGTTCTCTGTCCTTGACGTCTGTGCTGTGTCGATGAGGGGCGGTGCGGCGCGCTACTGCGCGACCTGGCCCAGGATGTAGCTCTTCGGCTGCTGAGCGGCGTGCGGGTGCTCGGCGCCCGCGTAGACCTTCAGCTTCTTGATCTGCGCGCGGCCCAGCGAGTTCTTCGGGAGCATCCCGCGCACCGCCTTCTCGACCGCGCGGGTCGGGTGCTTCTCCAGCATCTCCACATAGGTCTCGCTGGACAGCCCGCCCGGGTAGCCCGAGTGGCGGTATGCCAGCTTCTTCTCGAGCTTCTGGCCGGTGAGGGCGACCTTGTCCGCGTTGATGATGATGACGAAGTCGCCCATGTCCATGTGCGGGGCGAAGGTGGGCTTGTGCTTGCCGCGCAGGATCGCGGCGGTGTGGCTGGCGAGGCGGCCGAGCACGACATCGGTGGCGTCGATGACGATCCACTCGCGCTTGATGTCCGCCGGCTTGGGGCTGAACGTACGCGTCACGGAATGACTGCTTTCTGTCGAGGTGTTCGTGAATCCCGCTCCGGTGTGCGTTCCCGTGCGTCGCGTGCTGCGAACTCAGAGAACCCGACGATGGAGGGCTCAACGTGCTCGCGAGAATCGCGGGCAACCTCCCAAGGCTACTCGATCTGGTCGTCCTTGTCCAAGGCCGCCAAGGCCGGCCGCTTGGCCCTGGTCAGGATGGCGCGTTCCGCCAGCTCGGCGGGCTCCGGGTAGCCCACCTCGACCAGGGTGAGGCCGCGGGCCGGCAGCACGACGAACTCGCTCCCCCGCTCCGCCTCGTCGCGGATCCCCGCGAGCCGCGCGACCGGCAGCCTGCCCTCGCCGGCGGCCACGCATGCACCCACCAGCGCGCGGACCATGCTGTGGCAGAACGCGTCGGCCCGCACCGTCGCCACCAGCACCCCGTCGGGGTCGCGGCTCCAGCCGAAATCCTGCAGGGTGCGGATGGTGGTGGCGCCCGCCCGCGGCCGGCAGAAGGCGGCGAAATCGTGCAGGCCCAGCAGGGAGCGGGCCGCGGCATCCATCGCATCGGCATCGAGCTCGGCCGGATGCCACAGGGTGTGATTGCGGCGCCGCGGATCGTGGAACGCGGCGGCATCGGCGATCCGGTATTCGTAGCGGCGCCAGGCGGCCGAGAAGCGGGCATCGAACCCGGGCAGCGCGCGCGAGGTGCGGACCACCACCACGTCGGACTTCAACCCGGCGATCCCGTTGAGCCGGCGGGTCAGGGCGGCGACCCCCGACGGCGGCGGCGGCCCCCCGCGATGCGGACGGTCGAGGGCGGCCAGCTGGGCCGGCGTGAGGTCGAGATGCGCCACCTGGCCGAGTGCGTGGACGCCGACATCCGTCCGCCCCGCGACGGTCAGCGCCGGCGCGGGGCCGTGCTTCGCGAACACCGTCGCCAGCGCGCCTTCGAGTTCGCCCTGCACCGTGCGCAGACCGGGCTGGCGCGCCCAGCCCGCGAAGTCGGTGCCGTCGTAGGCCAGGTCGAGCCGGAGGCGCACCGTGCCCCGAGGCTCGTCGCCGGCGCGCGCGATCGACTCCTCCACCTTGGCGAGTCTAGAGCGGCGGCTACGCTGGGCCGTTGGAGTTCCGAAGATGACAGCACCCCGATCCCCCGCCGCCAACGCCCGTCAGCCGCGTGCATCGTCGGCCGCGTGGCGGGCGGAGCCGGAGTTGCCGACGCCGTTCCGCGTTGCCGGGCTCGACGGCATCCGGGCGATCGCCGTCACCCTCGTGATCCTCTACCACCTGACCCCCGGCACGACGGTCGGCGGCTATCTGGGTGTCGACCTGTTCTTCGTGGTCAGCGGCTTCCTGATCACCACCCTGCTGCTGCGGGAGCGCAGCACGACGGGGCGGATCAATCTCCGCGCCTTCTGGACCCGGCGGGCCCGCCGCCTCCTCCCCGCCCTCGCCGTGCTGGTGCTTGCCTGCTGCACCGCGGCCTGGGCGATCGGCGGTGACGTGCTCGTCGGCCTCGGCCTCCAGGTGCTCGGCGCCGCGACCTTCAGCAGCAACTGGCTGCTGCTCGCCGCCGGGTCGAGCTATTTCGGGGACAGCCTGCCCGAGCTGTTCCGCAACCTGTGGTCGCTCGCGGTCGAGGAGCAGTTCTACCTGCTCTGGCCGCTGCTGCTGGTCCTCGTATTGCTCCGGATCCCGCGCTGGGCCCGGATCGCCGGCGTCGCGGCGCTCGCCACCGCCTCCGCCCTCGCGATGGCCGCGCTCTGGACCCCCGCGGACGCGACGCGCGTCTACTACGGCACGGACACCCACGCCTTCGGCCTCGCGATCGGCGCCGTGCTGGCGATGCTGGCGAGCTCCTGGCCGACCCGCGCCCTCGAATGGCCGCGCCGCGCCCGACGGCTGCTCGGCGTCGCGGGACCGGTCGCCCTGCTGGCCCTCCTCGGACTCGCGGTGCTCATGCCGGGCGATGCCGCCGTCGTCTTCCGCGGCGGGCTCGTGATCGTCGCGGTGCTGACCGCGGTCGTCATCGCGACCCTGCTCGTGCCGGGTGCGCCGCTGGCCCGCCTGCTCGAGCTCGGCGCGTTCCGCTGGGTCGGGCGCCGCAGCTACGGGCTGTACCTCTGGCACTGGCCGGTGTTCGTGCTCGTCGTCAGCGCTCTGCCCGGCTGGCGACGGGACGGCCTGCCGGGCTGGGCATTGGGAGGGATCGCGCTGGCGATCACCGTGCTGGCCGCCGCGCTGTCGTACCGCTTCGTCGAGCAACCGCTCCGCCGACTCGGCTTCAGCGCGGTCGCGCGCCGCATCCGGGATGGATGGCACGCCACGGCCCCGCGCGTCGTCGCGACCTCCGCCGCCGCCGTCCTCCTCCTGGCCACGGGCACCGGCGCGGTCGTCGCCCTCAGCTCGGATCCCGGTGTCGGCCAGACCCAGGCTCAGGTCGAGGCCGGGCGGCACGCGATCCACGACGCGGCCGCCCCGCCGCCCGTGCCGAGCGGACCACCGGTTCCCGGGTCCCCGTCCCCGATCCCCTCCCCCGCGCCGGCGGCCGGCGATCAGGTCACCGCGATCGGCGACTCGGTGATGCTCGCCGCGGCTCCGCAGCTCGAGGCCGCACTGCCCGGAGTCGCCATCGACGCCATCGTGTCGCGCCACCTGGGGTCCGCCCCGGAGGTCGTGCAGGCCGAGCTGAACGCCGGAACCCTCCGCAGGATCATCGTCGTCGGGCTTGCCACGAACGGGCCGATCGACCGTTCCACCCTGGAGCAGGTGCGCGCGATGATCGGGCCTCACCGCGAGCTGGTGGTGGTGAACGTGCAGGCGCCGCGCGGATGGACGGACGGGAACAACGCCATCCTGTCGTCATTCGCCCAGAGCTACCGCAACGTCGAGCTCGCCAACTGGCACGATGCCGCGCAGCCGATCCTCGGCGACCTCAACCGCGACCAGATCCACTTCGGCCCGACCGGCGCGCGCGTCTTCACCGACTCCATCGAGGGCGCTCTGCAGCGCCTGGCCGAGCTGCCGCCGCTGCGCGACGAGCGCACCGATCTGTCGCTGCCCGCCCCGTTCTGAGCGTCACGGCTCCCGCCTCGCGGAGACGCCCGGCGACGGGCCTCGCGCTCGCCAACCCCGCAGGATTCGTGCCGAAGCGACGCAGAATCCCAGGAAAGCGCCGCTTTCGCACGAACCCTGCGGTCCACGAACCCGGCGTGGGTCGGAGCGGGACTACGCCTTGCCGGCGCCGCCTTCGGCGTCCGCCTCGCCCGGCACCTCGACAGCGGGCTCCGCCTCGGCGACGGCCTCGTCAGGGGTCGCGGCGTCATCCGCAACCTCGGCACCCGCCTCGGCGGTGATCTCCTCGTCGGCCTC
>WOYR01000017.1:0-1161 GCA_011620705.1 Microbacteriaceae bacterium
AACTTCTTGACGAAGTCGCTGAGTTCGATGAGCGACAGCTCCTTGAACGCGTCGAGCAGCTCGTCAGTGCTGAGCTTGGCCATTTCTCACTCCTAGTTGCTTGTGGATCTGTGGGTTGATGAGATCGTCCGGATGGGCGATCAGTTCGCGGATTCCTGCTTCTCACGCAGCGCGTCGACCGTGCGAACGGCCTTCGACAGCGGCGCGTTGAACAGGTAGGCAGCCCCGAACAGCGGCGCCTTGAAGAGACCGGCCAGCTTGGCCAGCAGCACTTCGCGGCTCTCCAGTTCGGCGAGCTTGCCGACCTCTGCGGCAGTCAGGGGCGCGCCATCGAAGTAGCCGCCCTTCACCACCAGCAGGGGGTTGGCCTTGGAGAAGTCACGCAGGGCCTTCGCCACGGCCACGGTGTCACCGTGCACGAAGGCGATCGCCGAGGGGCCGACGAGCTCGGCATCGAAGGAGGGGATCCCCGCCTTGTTCGCCGCGATCTTGGTCAGCGTGTTCTTCACCACGGCATAGCTCGCGTGCTCACGGATGCTTCCGCGCAGCTGCTTCAGCTGCGCGACCGTGAGGCCGCGGTACTCGGTGAGCACGACCGCGTTCGAGGTGCGGAACAAATCCGTCAGCTCTGCGACCGTTGCTTCCTTGTTCGCCATGGCGCTCTTTCCTGGTCGGTATTCATGGATGCGGCCGCGATCCGCAACAAAAAAGCCCCGGCGCGAGCGCACGGAGCTTCATACCCGGGAAACCAGGGACCTGCTTCACACACCTGCGCGGGATTTGCACCGTCGACTCTTGCGAGCACGGCGGAGACCAGCGGTCTACGGCCTCGATAAGAGTACGGGACGTTTCCGATCCCCGCAAACCCCGCTCAGGAGCCGTCCGGCGTTCCCGCCTGTCCCGCCTCTCCCGGCGTCACCGGTTCTTCCGGGTCGGCGACGGGTGGCTTCGGCCGCGGAGCTCGCGGCCGCGGGGGCTGCTTCGGAACCGGAGGCTTGGAGATCGGAGGCTTGGACGCCGTCGGCTTGGCGGTGCCGGGCCGGGAGCTCGCGGGCTTGGACGCCGCGGAGGTGGTCGGTGTGAGGCCGCTGGGACGCGCACCCGCTGGCTTCGGCGTTGAGGGCTTCGGCGTTGAGGGCTTCGCGGCACGGGGCTCCGACG
>WOYR01000017.1:1261-6925 GCA_011620705.1 Microbacteriaceae bacterium
CGGCTCCGCCCCGGCATCCCGGGCCACCCCCTTGCGGGTGGTGCGCGCACGACGACCGCGCGACAGCACAAGCGCCACGACGATGACCACGACGACGAGACCCACGATGCCGATCGCCAGGGCCAGACCGGTGTTGGGCTCAGCGGAGGGGGTGGCCGGCGCCGCGGAGCCGGGCGACAGCGTGAGCGAGGCGACGGGCGCCGGTGTCGTGAGACCCGATGCGCCGGCGACCAGTGGGGTCACCTTCGCGTCGGCCAGCGCCAGCCATGCTCCGGTCGCCGTATCGCGCACGAGCGCAGCGGTCGCCGGGACAGTGCTGAGCGCAGTGCCGAGCGCGGCATCCGGGGCGAAGTCCGCCAGCTCCGGCTCGACGGTCTGCGGATTGATCCAGATCGTGGCGAGACCGACGGACTTGCCGCCGATCGTGATCGGCACGACCCAGTTGTTGGTCAGTTGCACCGGATGATCCGTCGGCCGGTTGGCGAGCCGAGCGGCTGTCCACTCGTAGACACGGCTGATGGGGCCTGCCTTGGTGGTCGAGTCGAAGGCGATGCCCTTGGTCCCGGAGGCGTTCGGGCCGTAGACATCGCTGAGCCGGGCGACCATGCTGCCGCCGCTCGCATAGGCCGCCACATCGGCCGGGACCGAACCCAGGCTCGCGGATGCCGAGGCCGCCGGCCCTGCCACCAGCCCGAGCAGCACGGACGCCAGCGTGCTCGCGATGAGCACCGCCAGCACGAGCGCCGGCCGGGACCGCCGCGGTCCGCGACGGCGGACGGTACGGGATTCGTTCATGGCTCGCGACTGCTCTCGGGCGGGGAAGGGGGCGCTCCCCATCCAATCATCCGACCGGCGCGAGGGACGGCAGGCGCAGCGGAAGCCGCACGACGAACCGCGTTTCGCCCGGTCGGCTCTCGACGCCCACCGTGCCCGCATGCGCATCGACGACCGCCGAGACGATCGCGAGGCCGAGGCCCGTGCTTCCGCTCGCCCTGGACCGGGAGCCGTCGCCTCGCGCGAAACGCTCGAACAGCACCGGCAGCAGCCCAGGCGGGATGCCGGGACCATCGTCGGACACGGTGAGGAGCGCATCATCGCCCTCGACGGCGAGGGCGGTGATGACGTGGCTGCCCGCCGGGGTGTGGATCCGGGCGTTGGCAAGCAGATTCGCCACCACCTGGTGCAGACGGCCCCGGTCGCCGGTCACCAGCACGGCGGTCCCTGGCGTCTTCAGCTGCCAGTCGTGGTCGGGGGATGCGGCGTGGGCGTCGCTCACGGCGTCCACCACGAGCGGGACCAGGTCGACCTCGCCGAGCGCCAGTTCGCGGCCGGCGTCGAGCCGCGCCAGCAGCAGCAGGTCCTCGACGATGGAGGTCATCCTGACCGATTCGGACTCGATGCGCGCCAGGGATCGCACCACGTCATCGGGCAGTTCGTAGCCGCCGCGCCTGGTCAGCTCGGAGTAGCCGCGGATCGACGCAAGAGGGGTGCGCAACTCGTGGCTCGCGTCGGCGACGAACTGCCGCACCTTGTCCTCACTGGCCTGACGGGCGACGAGGGCCCCCTCGACATGCCCGAGCAGCCGGTTCAGGGCGGCGCCCACCTGGCCGACCTCTGTGCGGATGTCGGTGTCGGCTTCCGGCACGCGCTCGGCCAGGGTGACCTCGCCCTTCGCCAGCTCGAGTTCGGAGGCCCTGGTCGCCGTCGCGACGACGCGGCCGAGGGGACGCAGGGCGAGCCGCACCACGATGGTTCCGGCGACCGCAGCCGCGATCAGCGCCGCCAGGGTGATCAGCCCGAAGATCAGCAGCAGATTGTCGGTGGTCGTATCGATCTCGGCCAGCGACTGCCCGACGACGACGACCGTCCCGTCGGGACGGGTCGCCGCCGCGACGCGGAAGGAGCCGAGGCCGTCGCCGAGATCCACCGTCACCGGGGTGCGGTCCGGCCCGTTGAGGGCCAGGAGCGTGCTCTGCTGCGCCGTCGTGAGGGTTCTGCTCACCCCGTCCTCGCCGACCACCTCGGCCACCCCGACCACGCCGTCCGAAGAGCTGAAGACCAGCCCGCCGAAACGCCGCGGGCCGTCGCCCGCATCCCCGGTCTCCGTCCCGCCGCCCTCGGTTCCCCCGGCGGGAGGGTTCGTGGCATTCCGGTCCGTCTCGCTCAAGGAGCCGACCGAGGCGATGACCTGCCGGTCGAGTCGGCCGAGCAGGTTCTCACGCAGCACCAGCGCGCTGGCGCCCCCGACCACCACGCTGACCACGGCGAGCAGCGCCACGATCCCGACCACGAGTCGGCGCTGCAAGGACCAGCGGGGCCTGCGGATCTGGGCGGGAAGCGATGGCACGGTGCCCGGCTCAGCTCGCGGGCTTGATGAGGTAGCCGACGCCGCGCACGGTGTGGATCATCGGCTCGGCATCCGCGTCGATCTTCTTGCGCAGGTACGAGATGTAGATCTCGACGATGCTGGACCGGCCGCCGAAGTCGTAGCTCCAGACCCGGTCGAGGATCTGCGACTTGCTGAGCACGCGGCGCGGGTTGCGCATGAGGTAGCGCAGCAGCTCGAACTCGGTCGCGGTGAGCTCCACCGGGATGCCGGCGCGCGAGACCTCGTAGCTCTCCTCGTTGAGCAGCAGGTCCCCGACCCGCAACTCCGGGTCGATGGCGTCGCTGACGATGCGCGAGGAGCGGCGGATCAGGCCGCGCAGACGCGCCACCACCTCCTCGAGGCTGAACGGCTTGGTCACATAGTCGTCGCCGCCGGCCGTGAGACCCGCGATCCGGTCGTCGACCGAGTCCTTGGCGGTGAGGAAGAGCACGGGGATGTCGAGGCCGTCCGCCCGCATCCTGTGCAGCACTTCGAGGCCGTCGAGATCGGGCATCATCACGTCGAGCACGACCACATCGGGCTTGAACTGACGCGCGAGCGCGAGAGCCTGCTGGCCGCCGGTGGCGGTGCGCACATCCCAGCCCTCGTAGCGCAGCGCCATCTGCAGCAGGTCCCCGAGAGAGACCTCGTCGTCGACGACGAGGGCCCGGACGGGGGTGCCGTCGATGTGCGTGAGCTTGGCAGGTGGGACGGTCTGGGGCGATGTCACCCCTCTATGAAGCTCCCGGCTGCTAGGAGAAGCCTGTGAAGCGCATCAGCACCTGCCGAGCGGGTTCGGGTCGAGCTCGGTAAGTGCTGATGCGCCTCACCCGGAGGAGGCGGGCCCTCGGGCGCGTCAGGCGCGGTGAGCGCCCCGCGGATGCCGTCCGGTGCCGCCGACGACCAGGCCGACGAGCGCCACGAGCGCCACCAGACCCATCACGATCGCGGTGGGCACTGGCTCCATCCCGACAGCGCCGATCGCGCTCTCGTGCGCCAGATGCGCGACCTGCTTGGCCGCGCCTGCGATGCTCCCCAGCTGGTCCATCTTCTCGATTCCCACGTCCCCCGCCGTCTCGGCGGGGCTGTCTGTCAGGTGAAAGGGGGACCATCTTGTCCCCCGAATCCAAGCTAGACCGATGTCCCCCCGAATGCCGACACCCGTTAGGGGGGCGCGTCCGCCCCACTCCGGGGGGCGTCCCCCAGAATGCCGACACCCATTAGGGGGTGAAAGGGGCATTTCGGGGTACGAGCCGGGGGACGCGAGTTCGATGGAACGCGGACACGCGGACCCGGGGTGGCGAAGCCCCGCGATGACCGCGGCCGGCCGCACAATGGTGCCGTGACCATCGTGCAACCCACCCTCTCCCTCTGGGACGAGCCGCCGAGCCGGCACACGGACCGGATCGTGGCGGACGCGAACGACCGGGTCACGTGGCTCAAGGCGCGAGCGCGGGGGGTCACCGCGACCGACATGGCTCGCCTGTCCGGCCCGAAGGCGCTCCGCGCCCTCGCCACCGAGAAGCTGCTCGGCACTGGATTCTCCGGCAACGCCTTCACTGCGCACGGCCGGCAGCGCGAACCGGAGATCGCCCACTGGGCGCGCCGGGTCTACGGGATGCAGCCGAGCAGCGCCCTGTTCCATGCCGAGGGCCGGCCCGAGCACCTCGCCACCCCCGACGGCATGCGCGAGCACGGCCAAGTGCTCGAGCTGTGCGAGATCAAGACCACGAACTCGGCGTGGAGGAGCATCCCGCGCCATTACCTGCGCCAGGTCTGGTGGCAGCAGTACGTGCTGGGGGCGGAGAGGACACTCGTCGTCTGGGAGCAGCACGACTCCTTCGTGCCGGTCGGGGCCGAGCCGGAGTGCCGGTGGGTGGACCGGGACGAGAACGAGATCCACCGCCTGGTCGAGCTGGCAGACCAGCTCCTCGTCCTGCTGCGGCGCTGATCGCTGCGACGCCGCAGCTCAGGCGACGGCGCGCAGCGCCCAGCCGCCACACCGTTGGAGGTGAGATCCATCGGCCGGCAGACGCAGACGATCCGAGGCCGAAGGTTTGCAGCACGGTGATGTGACCGTAACACCGCTGAATCATTGCCCACCTTTACTTGACGAAGAGGCGGGGAGGCCGGAGGAATGACCACGATGCGGGCCATGACGATGTCGGGCGCCGGGGGGCCGGAAGCGCTCTCGATGGCCGAGATCCCACGCCCGGTGCGCGTCAGTTCGGAGGTGCTCGTCAAGGTGCACGCGGCCGGCGTCAACCCGATCGACGTCAAGACGCGCTCCGGCAAGGGCGGATTCGGCGCGATCGCCTCGTTCCCGGTGGTCCTCGGCAACGACTTCAGCGGCGTCGTCGTGGAGGCGCCGTATGCGGCGCATCCGCTCCAGCCCGGCACCGAGGTGTACGGCATGGGCATGGTGCCGCGCATGAGCGGGGCGTACGCGGAGTACATGAGCGTCTCGTTGCTCAGTGTGATCCGCAAGCCCGTCGGCCTGTCGCACATCGAGGCGGCCGGCGTTCCGGTCGCCGCGCTGACCGCATGGGGCATGGTCGTCGAGACGGCGAAGGCGCACGAGGGGCAGCGGATGCTCATCCACGCCGGTGCGGGCGGCGTCGGCCATTTCGCGGTCCAGTTCGCCGCCTACTTCGGCGCCCACGTGATCGCCACCGGCTCCTCGCGCAACCTGGGATGGCTGCGCGAGCTCGGCGCGGCGGAAGTCATCGACTACACGGCCGGACCCTTCGAGGACGCGGTGAAGGATGTCGACGCCGTCATCGACTTGATCGGCAACGTGCAGTTCGACACCGCGAGCCGTTCGCTGAAGGTGCTCCGGCCCGGCGGCATCATCGTCAACGGTCCGAGCGGCAGTTGGCCGACCATGGCAGAGGAGGCCGCAGCGGCGGGCGTGCGCGCCACCGGCTTCCAAGTCGCGCCCGACGGCTCGACGCTCGCCATCATCTCCCGGTTGCTCGAATCGGGCGAGGTGCGCGTCTACGTCGACAAGGTCTTCGAGCTGGAGCAGGCCGCCGACGCGCACCGCGAGATCGCCGAGGGCCACACCCGCGGCAAGATCGTGCTGAAGGTGTGCGAGGGCTGAACGTCCTCGAGCAGACGCTCGCGCACGTAGTCGTCCTCCCAGCGGTCGCCGACCAGGAAGTGCTTCGTGCCCACGAGCGCGAAACCGCTCTTCTCGTAGAAGCGGTTGGCGCGGGCGTTCTCCTGGTTGACGCCGAGCCAGACGCCCGCGGACCCGCGTGCTCTGGCCGCCTCGACGGCGAAATCCATCAGCG
>WOYR01000017.1:7025-11042 GCA_011620705.1 Microbacteriaceae bacterium
CAGACGCCCGCGGACCCGCGTGCTCTGGCCGCCTCGACGGCGAAATCCATCAGCGCGGATGCCGCCCCCGCGCCGTGCTGCGCCGGCAGCACGTACAGCTTGCTCACCTCGGCGGCCGGGTGCACCGTGATGGCGGCCAGGACCTCGGGGTCGGACGTCTCCCCGAACACCACCATCGTGTAGCCGACCGGTTCCCCGTCGATCTCGGCGACCGCGAGGATCCGCTCCGGATCCGCGAGGTAACCCTCGAAGGAGGTTTCCGTTAGGTGCCTGGCGATGAAATCGGCCTTGGCGGCCCCCGTCGTGTGCGGCGGGCAGGCGAGCGGGAAGGTGACCGCGGCGACGGCGGCGAGAGCCGCGGCATCCTCGAGGACGGCGGGACGGACGGTCAGGGGCACCCTGTCACGATACCGACGGCGCGACGCCCTGCCACGGTGCAGCAGGGCGGCCGGGATCGCTACAGCACGGCGACGTCCAGCGGGACGCCCGGACCGAAGGTGGTCGACAGCGTGGCCTTCTGGATGTAGCGGCCCTTCGATGAACTCGGCTTGGCGCGCTGGATCTCGTCGAGCGCGGCACGGAAGTTCTCGTCGAGCTGGTCGGCGGTGAAGCCGGCCTTGCCGATCACGAAGTGGATGTTGTTGTGCTTGTCGACGCGGAACTCGATCTTGCCGCCCTTGATGTCGGAGACGGCTTTCGCCGTGTCGGGCGTGACCGTTCCGGTCTTCGGGTTGGGCATCAGGCCGCGCGGGCCGAGCACTTTGCCGAGGCGGCCGACCTGGCCCATGAGCTCCGGCGTGGAGACGGCGGCGTCGAAGGCGGTGTAGCCGCCTGCGACCTTCTCGATCAGCTCGGTGCCGCCGACCTCGTCCGCCCCGGCTGCGATCGCGGCCTCGGCCGCCGGGCCGGTGGCGAAGACGATGACGCGGGCGGTCTTGCCGGTACCGTGCGGGAGGATGACGGTGCCGCGCACCATCTGGTCGGCCTTGCGCGAATCGACGCCGAGCTTCATCGCGACCTCGACGGTGGAGTCGAACCGCTTCGAGCCGGTCTCGCGGATGACGCTGACCGCCTCGGTGGGCTCGTAGAACTTGCCGGGCTCGATCTTCTCGGCGGCGGCGCGGTATGCCTTGCTCTTGACGGCCATGATTACGCCTCCACCGTGATCCCCATCGACCGGGCGGTGCCGGCGATGATCTTCATGGCGGCCTCGACGTCGTTGGCGTTGAGGTCGACCTGCTTCTGCTCGGCGATCGAGCGCACCTGCTCCTTGGAGAGCCTGGCGACCTTGACCGTGTGCGGCGTCGATGAACCCTTCTGCACGCCTGCGGCCTTCTTGATGAGCTCGGCGGCAGGCGGGGTCTTGAGGATGAAGGTGAACGAGCGGTCCTCGTAGACGGTGATCTCGACCGGGATGACGTTGCCCCGCTGCGACTCGGTCGCCGCGTTGTAGGCCTTGCAGAACTCCATGATGTTGACGCCGTGCTGACCGAGCGCGGGTCCGATCGGCGGGGCGGGGTTGGCCGCACCGGCCTGGATCTGGAGCTTGATCAGCCCCGTCACCTTCTTCTTGGGTGCCATGGTGGCATTTCCTTGTCTGTCATGCGCCGAGCCTCTGACGAGACCGGGCGCGCTTCCACGAACCGGCCTTCTGCCGGCAGTGGTGGTGGGATTTCGCTGGTTGAGCAGCGGCGAAGCCGCGTGTCGGAACCAGCCCGACCAACAACCCTACCCGATCGGCCGAAGCGGGGTCTCCATCGAGTCGCCCGACCCCGAGGGGTATGCCCACCGGTATACTCGCGGTATGCCTACCACGATCAAGGTCTCAACCGAATTGCGCGACCGGCTCAAGCGGCAGGCGGCCGAGCAGGGGCGCACCATCGGCGCCCATCTGGCCGCCCTTGCCGACGACGCGGACCGTGCGGGGCGATTCGCTCGACTTCGTCAGCAAGTGGCCGCGACTCCCCCCGCGGTCCGGGCCGCCTACGCCGAGGAGACCGCGGCGTGGGACCAGTCGGCGGGTGATGGGCTGCCCGCTGAAGACTTCAGCGACTGGCCCGGATATGCCGCGTCCTGATCTCTGGCCCGGCGACATCGTGTGGGCGGAGTTCGGGGTTCCGATCGGCCGTGAGCAATCGGGGCGACGGCCGGCTCTTGTGGTGGCGAACGCCGACTACCTCGAGGTCGTCACCGAGCTTGCCGTCGTCGTCCCCCTGACCACCCGGGATCGCGGCTGGGACAACCACGTCGATGTGGGCGCGCAACTGCCACGCCCGTCGTGGGCGATGACGGAGCAGGTGCGCGCGATCGATCGCCGACGGCTCGGCGGTCTCATCGCGAGCGCAGACGACGAGACGATGGACGCCGTGAGGGCCTGGCTGATCGACTTCCTAGACCTCTGAGAGACCCGCAGCGAGCGCGGTCAGGCCGTGACGAGGGGAACCGCCACGCTGCTTGCTGCAGCCGCGAGCCGCGCATCGAAGGTGGCGAGCTTCGCCTTCTCGCGGAGCGCCGCGTGGAGAACGCAGCAGTCCGGCAGCTTGAGTCCAGAATCGGCGCGGAGTCGCGCCAGTTCGACGGGGTCATCGGGTGCATCGAGGTATCCCACGCCCAGCATCGCCAGCGATGCGGCAACGGCACGCTCCCGCCCGACGCGTGCCGGACGGACGAGCGTCTCACCGAGTGTCAAGCGATGGGCAGCGAAACGCTCGCTCGTGTGTCGGAGGAAGAGGTCTTTCGCCCTGGGGAAGTGCGCGTCCGATCCATCGAGGATCGCGATCATGACGCTGGCGTCGAGAACGATCACTCCGGCCACTCGGCACGCAGCTCGTCGAGATAGCCGGGCGGATACAGGCCCGCGAAGCTTCCTGCGATCGCCTCGACGGCATCCCGTCGACGTGCCGACTCCGCAGCCGTCACCTCACCGACCGCCTCGCCGTTCTCGGTGACGAGCCGGACGATCAGCCGTGAACGAGGCTCCCCCGGCCACCGCCGCTCGGCCGCCTCGAGGGCGCGCACCACGTCGTCCGTCTCGGTGATCTGGTAGCGGTGGCGTGCCGTGGGCATGATCAAAGTGTACCACTCCGAGCCGAGTGAATCACCTGCCGTCGACCGCGACCACGGATGAGCGAGACCGCTTCGGGGCTGAGCCGGCGATCGAGTGACCGCGCCCGCCCGGCGACCTCGCCGACATTGCCCAGAGCCGCCCACAAATCGTTCCAGCGAAGAGGCCGACATCCACCGGCTTCAGATACCCCGCCGCGGTCAAGGGCAGCCCACCATCTGCCGCGGCGCGCTCGAGCAGCCAAACGATATCCAGGTCGACAGCGGAATAGCCGTGCGCGATGGCGTTGAGCATCTGGTACGCCGCAGGGAATGGAAGCTCCGGATACCGCTCCATGAACTCGGGGAATCCGTGCGATCCGATCGGCCGCAGTCACAATGTGCGAGAGGTAGTCGGGAAGCCGCGACTCGCTCATACGGGCACAGCGGTGGAGACCACAGCCTCCCGAAAGCTCTCGGGAAGCGCGCCGGGTGTGACCACCTCTATCTCGACGCCCAAGAGCTGGATGAGTTCATGGCGGATGGCTCGGATATCGAGAAGTGCCGCCTCGGAGATCGAATCGATCAGCAGATCCAAGTCGCTTGCAGCCGAATCCCGGCCGCGTGCGGCAGAGCCACATACTCGCGGATTCGTCGCCCGGTGCGCGAGAACGACCCGACGGACTTCATCGCGGTGCGCGGCCAGAGCAGACGACGGCGTCACCGCATCACGACCTTCGCGCTCCAGCATTCGTTCATCGTCGCATCCTGGGCTGAACATCGCTACCTGACTGCGGACCGAATACAGGATCTCGATACGGCCGCAGGGCGGCCTACTCGATCGGCAAGAGGACTACAGCTTCGTCACCTGGTCGAAGGACAGCTCGACCGGCGTCTCGCGCTCGAAGAGCGAGACGAGCACGGTGAGCTTGCCGCTCTCGGGCTTGATCTCGCTGATCGTGCCGGGCAGGCCCG
>WOYR01000005.1:0-5979 GCA_011620705.1 Microbacteriaceae bacterium
TGAGTCCGACCCGACCAGCACTGAAGGAACACACCATGAAGCTCTCACGCCAGGCGTGGGTCTCGATCCGCGCGATGCTCGTCATCACCGTCGTCTGCGGGATCCTCTACCCGGCGGCCATCTGGGTCATCGGGCTGGCGATGCCGGGACAGTCGAACGGCTCGCTGGTCTCGCAGAACGGCAAGGTGGTGGGCTCCTCGCTCATCGGCCAGTCGTTCACCGACAAGAAGGGCAATGCGCTGCCGCAGTGGTTCCAGTCTCGACCCTCTGCGGCCGGCGCCGGCTACGATGGCGCCGCATCCGGCGGCTCGAACTACGGGCCGGAGAACGAAGACTTGATCAAGGCCATCGAGGACCGCCAGGCCGCCATCGAGAAGCTCGACGGCGTCACCCGGGACCAGATCCCCGCCGACGCCGTGACCGCATCCGGGTCCGGCCTCGACCCCGCCATCAGCGAAGCGTACGCCCTGCTGCAAGTGCCGCGCGTCGCCCAGGCGCGAGGACTCCCGGATGGCACAGTGCGCACTCTCGTCGAGCAGCGCCTGCAAGGGCGACCGCTGGGCTACCTCGGCGAGCCCACCGTCAACGTGCTCGAACTCAACCTCGCCCTCGCGGCGCTGAAGTAGCTCAGCAACAGGATGAGTCAGACTGGGGCGCATGGCTAGAGGCCGTCTGCGGGTGATGCTCGGCGCCGCACCCGGCGTCGGCAAGACCTTCGCGATGCTCGAGGAGGGCCGCCGCCTGCTGGGCGAGGGCAAGGACGTCGTGGTGGCGGTCGTCGAAACCCACGGCCGCGCCGCGACCCAGGCCCTCGTCGAGGGGCTGGAGGTCATCCCCCGGCGAACGGTCGAGCATCGCGGGGTGATGCTCAGCGAGATGGACCTGGCCGCGGTGATCGCGCGGCATCCCGACATCGCCCTGGTCGATGAGCTCGCGCACACCGACGCACCGGGCCTCGAGCACGAGAAGCGCTGGCAGGATGTGGCCTCGGTCCTCGACGCCGGCATCGACGTGATCTCGACGGTCAACATCCAGCACATCGAGTCGCTCAATGATGTGGTGCGGCAGATCACCGGGGTGCCGCAGCGCGAGACGATCCCGGATGCCGTGCTGCGCAGCGCCGACCAGGTCGAGCTGATCGACCTCACACCGCAGTCCTTGCGCGACCGCCTCTCGCAGGGCCTGGTCTACCCCGGTACGCGGGTTGATGCCGCGCTGAGCAACTACTTCCGCCTCGGCAACCTCACCGCGCTGCGCGAACTCGCTCTGCTGTGGCTCGCCGACGAGGTGGACCAGGCGCTGAAGGCCTATCGTGCCGAACACGGGATCGACGCCTCCTGGGAAGCGCGCGAGCGCATCGTCGTGGCACTGACCGGCGGCCCCGAGGGCGATACCCTGCTGCGGCGCGGCGCACGGATCGCCCAGCGCTCCGGCGGGGGCGAGCTGTTCGCAGTTCACGTCACGAACCCGGACGGGCTCGCCCGGCCAGACTCCGGCAATCTGTCGGCGCAGCGCGCCCTGGTCGAGTCGCTCGGCGGCAGCTTCCACCAACTGGTCGCCGAGCAGGTCCCCTCTGCACTGGTGGCGTTCGCGCGCAGTGTCAACGCGACGCAGCTCGTCATCGGCGTCAGCCGCCGCAGCAGGATCCAGACCTTCTTCGGCGGCGCAGGCACCTCGTCGACCGTTGTCCGGCTCTCGGGCGACATCGATGTGCACATCGTGTCCCACTCGGAGGCGGGCTCGCGGCGCCTGCCCCACCTCGCCGGCGGCCTGTCACTGCGCCGCCGGGTGATCGGGCTGGTCACCACGGTCATCGGGCTGCCACTGCTGACCCTGGCGCTGACCACGTTCCGCAGTGCCGCCTCGCTGCCTACCGACGTCCTGATGTTCCAGCTCTTCATCGTGATCGTCGCGCTGGTCGGGGGGATCCGGCCGGCGCTGCTCGCCGCCGTCGCCGCCGGGTTCCTGCTGGACTTCTTCTTCGTCCCCCCGCTGTATCTGATCCGGATCGCGGACCCCCTGCACTTCCTCGCCCTGGTGATCTTCGTCATCGTGGCCGCACTGGTCTCCCTCGTGGTCGACCAGGCTGCCCGCCGGGCACGGGTCTCCGCACGAGCATCGGCCGAAGCCGAGGTGCTCGTCGCGGTCGCCGGCGGGGTGCTGCAAGGGGCGGACGCGCTGCAGGCCCTCGTCGCCCGCCTGCGAGAGAGCTTCGGGATGACCAGCGTGCGCCTGCTCCAGGGCGACGAGGTGGTGGCCGTCGCAGAGGACCCGGATGCCGCATCCGGCGACGACGAGCGCAGCGGGATCCCGCTCGGCGAGGAGGCCAGGATCGAGCTGGTGGGTCATGCGCTCGAACCGTCGGACCGCCGCATCCTCGATGCCTTCGTCTCGCAGTTGGAGGCCGGCCTTCTGCAGCGCCGCCTCACCTCCGAGGCGGAGGGCGCGCGGCCCTTCGTCGAGGCGGACCGGCTCCGTTCCGCCCTGCTGGCCGCGGTCAGCCACGACCTGCGCCGCCCGCTCGCCTCGGCAACCGCCGCCGTCAGTTCGCTGCGCTCCTCCGAAGTGAGGCTGAGCGCGTCCGACCGCGCCGAGCTGCTGGCGACCGCGGACGAGAGCCTGACGGCTCTGGGCGTGCTCGTCACCGATCTGCTCGACGTCACGCGCCTGCAGGCGGGCGTGATCGGGATCGCCCTGGCGCCCGTGGCGCTCGACGACGTGGTCGGCGGCGCGCTCGACGAGCTGCGACTGTCTCCTGGCGAGGTCTCCCTCGAACTCACCACCGTGCCTCCGGTGGACGCCGACGCCGCCCTGCTGCAGCGCGCCGTCGTGAACCTGCTGAGCAACGCGCTGCGCTTCTCCCCCGCCGGATCGCCGCCGGTGGTGGCCACCAGCTCGTTCGGCGACCAGGTGCAGTTGCGGGTCGTCGATCGCGGGCCCGGCATCCCTGCCGACAAGCGCGACGAGGTCTTCGTACCCTTCCAGCGCCTCGGCGACGTCGACAACTCAGGTGGCGTCGGCCTGGGGCTGTCCCTCTCGAAGGGATTCGTCGAGGCGATGGGCGGCACCCTGGAAGCCGAGGACACCCCCGGCGGCGGGCTGACCATGGTGATCGAGCTGCCGGTCGCCGACCGGGCGCGCTCGCTGCCGGTCGTCGCGCGCCGAACGAAGGATGCGGAGACCTCGCCGTGAAGATCCTGATCGCCGACGACGACCCGCAGATCGTCCGGGCGCTGCGCATCACCCTCGGTGCCCGCGGCTACGAGGTGGTGACCGCATCCGACGGCAAGGCCGCGCTGGATGCCGCAACCCGCACCCATCCCGACATTGTCGTGCTCGACCTCGGCATGCCCGGCCTCACGGGTGTGCAGGTCATCCAGGCCCTCCGCGGATGGACCAAGGTGCCGATCCTCGTGGTCTCGGGCCGGAGCGAGTCCTGGGACAAGGTGGCTGCCCTCGATGCGGGAGCGGACGACTACGTGACCAAACCGTTCGCCGCCGATGAACTGCTGGCGCGCATCCGCGCCCTAGGCCGGCGCACGCCCGCGGAGGACGGGGAGCCGGTGGTCGGCTTCGGCGATGTGATCGTGGACCTCTCGGCCCGCCTGGTCACGCGCGCGGGATCGCCGGTGCGGCTGACGCCGACCGAATGGCGGCTGCTCGAGGTGCTGGTGCGCAACCCGGGCCGGCTGGTGACACGCGAGAAGCTGCTGACCGAGGTCTGGGGTCCGCAGTACACGACCGATACCGGGTATCTGCGCCTCTACCTCTCGCAGCTTCGGAAGAAACTCGAGGCGGAGCCGTCGAACCCGCGTTATCTGGTCACCGAGGCCGGCATGGGCTACCGCTTCGTGCCCGATGCGGCCCCGATGGACCCCTAGAGCCTTCGGTACTGAACCACCATCGGGCACTCGAAGCTCGCGAGCTGCCCCGAGTGGAGGCCGATCTCGTGCAGGTAGCCGAGCACGATGGCATAGGCGCGGCGCAACGAGGTCTCGGTGTACGGGATGCCCTCCCGGGCGCACGCCTCGCGCACCAGCACCCGGGTGCGGCGCAGATGCGGCCTGGCCATGCTGGGGAACAGGTGGTGCTCGATCTGGAAGTTCAGGCCGCCCATCAGCGCGGTCATCCAGAAGCCCCCCTTCACGTTGCGCGAGGTCAGCACCTGCTTGCTCAGGAAGTCGAGCCGCGCGCCCTCGGGCACGATCTGCATCCCGATGTGATTCGGAGCGAACGATGCGCCCATGTAGACGCCGAAGACGGCGAGCTGCACGCCGAGGAAGGCGAACGCCATGCCCAGCGGAAGCACCCAGAAGATCCCGCCCACGACGAGAGCCATGCGCAGCACCAGCAGGACGATCTCGAGGGCGCGGCCGTCCACCTTGCCACGGCCGAAGACGTGGGCGAACGATTGGACGTGCAGGTTGATGCCCTCGAAAACGAGAGCCGGGAAGAACAGCGCGCTCTGGTGCCGGGTGATCCAGGCGCGGATCCCGCGTGCGTTCGCGGCATCCTGCTCCACGAAGGAGAAGGTGTCCACCGCGATGTCCGGGTCCCTGCCGATCATGTTCGGGTTCGCGTGGTGGCGCGTGTGCTTGTTCATCCACCACGAATAGCTCATTCCGACCACGCCGACGGCCAGCGCGCGGCCGGCGACGTCATTGGCCTTCCCCGAAGTGAAGACCTGCCGATGGGATGCCTCGTGGCCCAGGAACGCGAACTGGGTGAAGATGATCCCCAGCGCACCTGCGACGAGCAGCTGCAACCAGGAGTTCCCGAGCAGCATGAACCCGGTGATGGCGCCGCCCAGCGCGACGACGAGCGTCGCGAACACGCTGCAGTAGAACACGCGACTGCGCTCGAGCAGACCGGCCGAGCGGACCGCGCTGAGAAGGCTCGAGAATGAGCTGATCGGCGTGGCGGCGCCGGGGACGCGCGGCACCGTCGCCCGGATCACGCCGAGGGAGGAACTGGTGGACATGGAGGCCTCGAGAAAATCGGTGTGCGACTTCTCAGCCGGAGGAACGAGCGGATGCTCTAGATGACTGACCGTAACGCGCCTGGCTGAACAACGGCCCCCAAACCGCTGTCCGGTGAATCACAATCCCCGAGCTCGCTTCTATTTCGGTTCGGTGAAATGTTGCGGATGCCCCGTCGAAACCACCCTCGCGTGCTATACGGTTGCCAACTAGTTGTTGTGTTACGCAGGTAAGTGACATGGACGTCTACCGCCGGTGGTGTCCAGGTCATGCATGAGCGGATCAAAAGACACCGCGACGATCCGCTCCGAACGACGGAGCCGAGCAGTAGAGAAAGCAGTACATCAATGCCCACTGGAACCGTGAAGTGGTTCA
The DNA here is from genome assembly GCA_011620705.1 of Microbacteriaceae bacterium. Lineage (GTDB taxonomy): Bacteria > Actinomycetota > Actinomycetes > Actinomycetales > Microbacteriaceae > Lysinimonas. Next base: position 5,355 of record WOYR01000005.1, read on the forward strand.
ACGCCGAAAAGGGTTTCGGCTTCATCACCCCCGATGACGGATCGCAGGATCTGTTCGCCCACTACTCCGCCATCGAGGCCTCGGGTTACCGCAGCCTCGAAGAGGGACAGCGCGTCGAGTTCGAGGTGACCCAGGGCCAGAAGGGCCCGCAGGCCGCCGCGATCAAGCTCGCGTAGTCCACGCACCTTCGCGAAACGCGCCTCCCGGCTTCGGCCGGGGGGCGCGTTTCTGTATTGCGGCCCTGACTTTCGACGGTTCGCAGTTCTTTCGTCCGGACGAACCCGCGAAACTGCGCCAAACCCTCGACAGCAGCGAGCCTGGGGTGCAAACGGGCCGGCCGATACGCCGGGTTCTGTCCGGGTGTCGTGTTGCCACGACATCCGTGACGGCCATCTCTCTCGGGACTGCGTTGCCGCAGCCCTCTAGCGGTCCACCCGGGAACTCGGCGAGCAGCCTCGGCGTTCCCTGTCTGACCTTGCTCCGGACGAGGTTTACCCAGCGAGCCCGATCACTCGGGCCCCTGGTGGTCTCTTACACCACCGTTTCACCCTTACCCCGCGGCCGAAGCCACGTGGCGGTCTGCTCTCTGTTGCACTTTCTCGCGGATTGCTCCGGGTGGGTGTTG
>WOYR01000005.1:6079-10917 GCA_011620705.1 Microbacteriaceae bacterium
CGTGGCGGTCTGCTCTCTGTTGCACTTTCTCGCGGATTGCTCCGGGTGGGTGTTGCCCACCGCCCTGCTCTGCGGAGCCCGGACGTTCCTCGGCACCCGGCCGAAGCCGAGTGACGCGACCGTCTGGCCGACCCGTTTGCGTCCACCAGGCTATCGGGTCCTGACAGGCTCGACCAGGGCGGCTCAGCGCGCGAACGACGCCCTCTTGTCCATCGCCTCGTTCGCGAGGCGATCGGCGCGCGAGTTCTCGGCGCGCGGGATCCACTCGAACGACACCGGGGTGCCGGACAGGATGCTGCGGGCCTCCGCCGCGAGATCCGCGAGGGCCGCGTTCTTGATCTTCCACCGTCCGCTCATCTGCTCGACCACGAGCTTGGAGTCGAGGCGGATGTGCAGCGCGGCCGAGGGATCGATCTCGAGGGCGCGGCGGATGCCCGCCATCATCCCGTTGTACTCGGCGACATTGTTGGTGGAGATCCCGACATAGACGCCGAGCTCGGCGAGCACCTCGCCGGTGACGGGGTCGACGACCACACTGCCGCCGGCGGCGACGCCCGGGTTGCCCCTGGATCCACCGTCGGCCTCCACCACCAGCTCGCGCGGCTCGCCGGGCGCGGGCGGGGTGGCGCGGAACACGACAGCCACTACAGCACCGCCACGTTCACAGGCCGGACTCGTTCGTGCGCACCAGGACCGCGTTCGAGTCCGGGCACAGCAGCACGTCATCCGGGGCTGCGGCGCGCACCACCGTCATGTCGGCGGAGTTCAGCGCCACCCCGCTCGCGCTCGAGACGCCGCCGCGCAGCAGCGAGGCACCGACGCCGTAGCGGGCGCGCTGCTTCTCGTAGAGGGCCAGAAGCTCGCCAGGGACCCGCGCGGCGATCCCGGCGCGCTCGGCGGACGCGGCGGCGCGCTCCGCATCGAGCTCGAGCAGCGCGGCGTCGCGCGCTGCCGAGGCCTCTGCGATCCTCGCCTCGACCGCCTCCAACTGTGCGCGAGCATCCCTCAATGCCTTCGCGCGCTCGTCGGCGGTCTCCATGACGGCGAGCTCGATGTCCTCGAGGTCGCTCTGACGCCTGGCGAGGGCGGCGAGCTCCTGCTCGAAAGCCGCGACATCCTTCGACGAGGCGCTGGACTGGATCCTCTCCGTGTCCCGCGCGACGCGCGCCTCGACGACGGCGACATCGGCCTCGGTGCGCTTCAACTCGAGCTGAGCATCCTCCCATGCGCCATTCGCCTCGGCGACCGTGGCACGCAGCCCATCGCGCACGGTCACGAGGCCGGCGATGGTGGCAAGCTCTGGCAGATTCGCGGCGCGATGGCTGAGCTGCTGCAGCCTGGTGTCGAGGGTCTGCAGATCCAGGAGCAGAGCCTGGTCTTCAGGGGCGGCCTTCATGGCCATGGGGCCTCCATTCGCGGGACGTCGAGAGTCGGGATGCCGTGCATCAGACGATCGCGAAATCCCAGGGGTCGGTGCGCAGTTCGCTCACCGTGACGACGATGCCGGGCAGAGCCGCGCGCAGCTGCTCGGCCGCGACCTCCAGCCAGAGCCACTCGCCCGCCCAATGCGAGACGTCGATGAGCGCGGGGCCGCGGCCGAGCCGAGCCCGCTCGCGCGCTTCGGACGCAGGATGGTGCCGCAGGTCGCTGGTCAGGTACACGTCGGCGGACACGACCTCGGGGTTCGCGAGCAGGGAGTCGCCCGCACCGGCGCAGAGGGCGACCGTGTCGACCGGCTGCTCGTACTCCCCCGCGACCCGCACGCCCTGAGCCGTCGCAGGCAGGATGTCCGCGATGCGCCGGGCGAGCAGCCCGAGCGTGGTGGGCGCCGGCAGCCGTCCGATGCGGCCGAGCCCGACGACGCCGAACCCGTCGCCCCGCGCGGAGCCCGGCTCGAGCGGGCGGACATCGAGCAGCCCGAGCCGTTCGGCCAGCACCGCCGAGGTGCCGCGCGCGACGACATCGGCATTGGTGTGGGCGGCGATCAGGGCGGATCCCCCGCGGATCAGCCGGCCGAGCACCACACCCTTGTAGCGGTCCTCTGCGACACTCGTGACACCGCGCAGCAGCAGCGGGTGATGCGTCAGCAGCAGCTGCGCTCCGAGTTCGAGCGCCTCGTCGACCGTTTCGGGCACTGCATCCACGGCGAGGTGGATGGCGCGGACCTCGGCCTCGGGATCCCCGGCGACCAGTCCGACGGCATCCCAGCTCTCGGCCCCGGCCGGAGGCCACAACGCCGAGATGGCGGTGTCGGCGTCTGCGAGGGTGGTCGGCATCCCCCCAGTGTAGAAGCGCGGCCTCGAAGCCGGGCTTCCGGCTCAACCGGCGACGGCGGCGCGCTCCTGGCGTCGGATCGCGGGGACGCCTCCGACCAGCGGGACCAGGATGCCGAGCAGCAGCGCCACGAAGACCCCCGCGTCGCTGCCTGCGAGCGGGTTCTTCGAGTCGATGCCCACGAGGCCGTACAGGAAGCCCTCCCACTCCAGCCCCGGGATGCTCGAACTCACCAGTCCGAGGCCGATCAGGCTGATCACGATCAGCGCCACGAAGTTCAGGGGCCGCAACTGCGGGTAGATCCCGCCCGGGGCGAGCAGGGACGGCGTGTGGAAGCGCCGGGTGCGGATCATCATCTCGGCGGCGAAGATGCCGGCCCATGCGGCGACCGGCACCGCGGCCGTGATGATGAGGTCCCGCAGCAGCGAGGAGAAGTCGGTCACCACGAAGAGCAGCGCTGCGGCGGTCGCCAGCACCAGGATCGCCGCGAGGAGCGTGCCGAGGTTGCGGCGCACCTTCAGACCGAGCGCCTGCAGGGCGAACCCGCCGGAGTACATGGTCAGCACCGCGCCCGAGAGCAGGCCGAGAGCCGCAGCGATCAGCAGCGGAGCTGGATACCAGGCCGGCAGCAGCGACGCGATCGCCGCGAGGGGGTTGGCCATCAACTGCTTCCCCAGAGCCGGATCGGAGGCGGCGAGCATCGCTCCCCACACGATCAGCAGGAACGGCGGCAGCGTGGCGCCGAAGGTGGCCCACAGCATCGATGACCCTCCCGAGCTGCCGGGCCGCTGATAGCGCGCCAGGTCGGAACTCGAATGCACCCATGCCAGGCCGACCACGCCGAACACCAGCGCGGCGCCCGGGATGACGAGGATCCAGTTGCCGTCGGGCACGGTCAGCGCCTTCGCGAAATCGAGGTGCCGGTAGGTGAGCGCGGCGGAGCCCAGGATCAGAAGGCCGCTCACGACGCTGAGCACGAGTTGCAGTTTGGCCACGAAACCGTAGCCGAAGACGGCGATGACCGTCGCGATCACGAAGCCGGCCACCAGGCCGACCAGTTGCCAGACCGTGGCGCCGAGGCCGGCATCCAATCCAGCGCCGACCAGAACCTGGGCGACCGCGGTCGCCAGCAGCCAGAGCAGCACACCGCCCCACAGCAGCCGCGTGAGCACGGCGAGCAGGGCGGGCAGGATGTTGCCGGCGTGCCCGAAAGCGGCGCGCGAGACGATCATGGTGGGCTGACCGCTCCACTTGCCTGCGAGGGTTCCCAGCCCCAGGGGGAGGAAGGAGATGGCCACACCGGCCAGGGTTGCGACGATCGACTGGCGCAGGCTCATCCCGGTGGCCAGCAGCACCGCGCCCAAGCCCATGCTCACCACCGAGGAGTTCGCCGCGAACCACAGCCAGAACAGGCGGGCCGCTCGGCCGGCCCGCAGCTCGAGCAGCGTGGGCTCTGGGCCGGCGGTCTCCACTTCGAAGGCCGGCGGCTCCTTCGCCTTCTCGTCGACAAGCGCGGGCTGGTCCTCGCTGAGACGGTTGGTCGGGATCGGCTGGGAGGGCGGGGCGAGCGGCTCCGCCGCGCCGGAACTCGAGATCGGGATGGCACCGGCGCCCGTGACGCGATCCACATCATCGACCTCATCGTCGTCGTGGTCGAGCGCCGGCCGCTCGCTCGCGGCAGCCGGCGCGGCCGTCGGGACGAACACTGCCGGCGCGGGATGCGGGTCCACGTCGCCCGACATGATCGGGATGTCCTCGTAGCCCGGCGGCGGAGGCAGCTCCGCACGGTCCGCGACGTTGGGCTGCGCGGTCGGCAGCGGCAGGCCCGCCGTGGAGTTCGCAGTGATCGGCGCCACGGGATCCACGACCGCTTTCGGCGGGCTGTCCACGAAAGCGGGCGGCTCGACCAGTTCGGGCGGGTTGAAGACGGGCGGCGGGGCGTCCAGCCAGTCCGGGGACTCAGGGCCGACCGGCGGCTCGGTCGAATATGGCACCGGAATGCCGGCCGGGGCGGGGCCGGGGCCGGATGCCGCGGCCTCCCATGCGCTCACCGCCGACTCCGCGGCCGACCACCACGGGGCTTCCGGGGCGGCTGGGGCCTCCAGCTCGGCGGCCGCGGACGGGGTTGCAGGTTCCTCGAGCGCCGGGGGCGCGGCGGCGATGTCCGGAAGGAAGGCCGAAGCGACCGTCGCCGCGGCGACGGGGTCGATGAGGCTCTGATCGACCTCCAAGGAATACCGGGAGCGGGAGTCGGGATCGGGCCGCTCCAGCGCGAAGGGCTCCGGCGCGGGCGGTTCGGGAGGGGCAGCGCTGCCTTCAGGAGGCGCAAGCCAGGCCAGCGCGTCCGCTCCAGGAGCGGGCGGCGCCGACTCGCCATCGGCCACGGGCGGAGGCGTCGAGTCCGGTTCCTCAGGGGTGGGAAGCGCCCACGCCTCCCCGCCCGGCGGCGCGGTCGGTTCGAGCAGCGGGCTGTCGGGCGGGGCGGGCGCGGTGGCGCCTGCGACGAGCAGCTCGACCGGGACGGGCTCGACCGGGACGGGCTCGACCGGGACGGGCTCGACCGG
>WOYR01000162.1:0-6856 GCA_011620705.1 Microbacteriaceae bacterium
GGTAGTCACCGCCCTTGACGGTGTCGAAGGTGTGCCACTCCCAGTTGTCCTCCTCCACGTTGGCGAGGGCGGCGGCCATGCCGCCCTGTGCGGCGCCGGTGTGCGAGCGGGTGGGGTAGAGCTTGGTGATGACAGCGGTGTTCGCCTTCGGCGCCGCCTCGATCGCGGCGCGCATGCCTGCGCCGCCCGCGCCCACGATCACCACGTCGTGGCGGTGGTAGTGCACGCCGTCGATCACGTCGCCGTCCTCGAATTCCGTTGCTGCTGCGGTCGTGGTGCGGGAGGAATCGGTCACGCGTTCAGGCTCACTTCGAGATCGCCGAGCAGAAGTCCGGCACGAGATTGGCTGGGGCCCCGGCGGGGCAGGGGTCGAAGGTGGTCAGCACCAGGGTGCCGAGGACGACCAGCACGACGACCGCCGCCGCCACCAGGCCGAGGAGCACCGGCCGCAGCCGGCCGTGCGCGTAGTCGTTGATGACGGTGCGCATGCCGTTGCCGCCATGGATCAGGGCCAACCAGAGCATCAGCACATCCCAGACCTGCCAGAACGGGCTCGCCCACTTGCCGGCGACGAAGGCGAAGTCGATCGCGCGGACGCCGGTGCCGAGGAAGAGGTTGACGAAGAGATGGCCGAAGATCAGCACGACGAGCACGACGCCCGACAGCCGCATGTAGAGCCAGCCCCACTTCTCCCAGTTCACGCGGCGGCGCTTGGCCGGCGCCGGCGCGGTGTACGGGCTGCGGGGCGCATCGATCGTGGTCATGACGCCTCCGCCACGATGTTGATGATCTGGCGGGGGGCGAAGCCGGCGAGCAGCACGACCCACAGCGCGATCACGATCCAGAACATCAGCCGCTGGTGCCGGGTGCCCCAGCTCCAGAAGTCGATCAGGATGATGCGCAGGCCGTTGAGCGCGTGGAAGCCGATGGCGGCCACCAGCGCGAGCTCGCCGAGTCCGAGGATCGGGGTCTTGTACTCGTTGATGACCGAGTTGTACGCATCAGGGCTGATGCGCACCAGCGAGGTGTCGAGCACGTGCACCAGGAGGAAGAAGAAGATCGCGATCCCGGTGATGCGGTGCAGCACCCAGGACCACATCCCCTCGCGACCGCGGTAGAGCGTGCCCCCGCGGTGCTGGGGTGCGGGGATCTTGGTGGCGGCGGCTGCTCCGGTTCCGGCGGCCTGGCTCGACACGGGACTCCTCCTTGCACCACGTCGCGGCCGGCGGGTGGCGCGCCGTTCGCTCCTCAATCGGACAGCGCAAGTCTAGGCCCGCGGTTCGGCAGTCGCAGGCCAGGCTCACCTCACTGGTTAGGCTGGGCCCATGGCTAAGGGCGTCGCGGGGCTCGACCGGTTCTACAGCATCATCCCGGCGGGCGGGATCGGGTCGAGGCTGTGGCCGCTGTCGCGCGCGGATGCGCCCAAGTTCCTGCACGATCTGACCGGCTCCGGCAGCTCGCTGCTGCGCGCGACTTGGGACCGCCTCGCCCCGATCGCCGGCCCCGAGCGGGTCATGGTGGTCACAGGGCGGGCGCACCGCGCCGCGGTCGAGGCGCAGATCCCGGAGCTCGCCGATGCGAACATCGTGCTCGAGAGCGAGCCGAAGGACTCGACGGCCGCGATCGGGCTGGCCGCCGCGATCCTGCACCGCCGTGAGCCGGACGTGATCGTCGGCTCCTTCGCGGCCGACCACGTCATCACGGATGTGCGCGCGTTCCGCCGGGCGGTCGAGCAGGCGGTCGCGGCCGCCGATGCGGGCTGGATCGTCGCCATCGGCATCGCGCCGACGGAGCCGGCCATCGGCTTCGGCTACATCCAGTGCGGGAACCCGCTCGACATCGCGGGAGCCCCTGACGCCCTGGTGGCCGAGCAGTTCGTGGAGAAGCCCGACCTTCCCACCGCGAAGAAGTACCTGGCCGACGAGAAGCACCTCTGGAACGCGGGGATGTTCGTGGCGCGGGCCGACGTGCTGCTGGCCAGGATCGGCGAATCCGATCCGGCGCTGCTGGCCGGCCTGGAGGAGCTGGCCGCGGCGTGGGACGACCCGGCGGTCCGCGGCCCCGTCGTCGACCGGGTCTGGCCGGGGCTGGCCAAGATCGCCATCGACTACACCGTCGCGGAGCCGGCCGCGAAGGAGGGCAGGCTGGCCGTGATCCCCGGGAGCTTCGACTGGGACGACGTGGGCGACTTCGCCTCGATCGCCAAACTGCACTCCGGCGGCCGCAGCTCCGATCTCGCCATCCTCGGAGAGAACGCCCGCGTGCTCGCGGATGCCTCCAGCGGCATCGTGGTCAGCCAGACCGAGCGGATCATCTCGCTGATCGGCGTGCGCGACATCGTCGTCGTGGACACCCCTGACGCCCTCCTGGTCACCACCAGCCAGAACGCGCAGCGGGTCAAGAACGTGGTGGACGCGCTCAAGCTCAGCGGCCGCTCCGAGGTGCTCTGAGTCCGCTCGGGCCGGCCGGCCCGGCCGGGTCCGTCCCCGCGGGCGCGCCGCGCGCACATTTCCGAATCATTACGGCGCCGTCGCGGCTTGGTAACTCTTGCGGTCCCGGACCGGAGGTCCCTCCGCGGCGAGCGCCGCATTGGGTAACGTTGAGCCAATTCGCCCGGCAATCCTGCCCGGCGTGATCTTGGAGGACACCGTGACATTGACTTCGCGCAAGACCGCGCTTGCCGGTCTCGCAGCCCTCGGCGTGAGCGCGCTCGTGCTCGCCGGGTGCTCCGCAGCCCCGACGGGAGGCAGCACCAAGACCGCTGCGTCCAACTTCCTGCCCTGCATGGTCTCCGACTCGGGCGGATTCGACGACCACTCCTTCAACGAGATCGGCCTCCAGGGCCTCCAGGCAGCGGCCAAGGACCTCGGCGTCAAGGAGAAGCACGTCGAGTCGAACACCAACGACGACTACGCGCCGAACATCGAGGCCATGCTGGGCCAGGGCTGCAACCTGATCGTCACGGTCGGGTTCCTGCTGTCGTCCGCGACGGATGCCGCTGCCAAGGCCAACCCCGACGCGAACTTCGCCATCGTCGACGACGGGCTCGACAACGCGGGCGCGACCGGCGCCGACGGCAAGCCGACCGGCGACGGCAAGGTCGACGTGACCAACGGCAAGCCGATCCTCTTCGACACCGCCCAGGCGGCCTTCCTCGCCGGCTACGCGGCGGCGAGCTATTCGAAGACCGGCGTCGTCGGCACCTTCGGCGGCATCCAGATCCCTCCGGTGACGATCTTCATGGACGGCTTCGCCGAGGGCGTCGCCTACTACAACACGGCCAAGAGCAAGGACGTCAAGGTCGTCGGCTGGGATGTCGCCAGCCAGACCGGCACCTTCACCGGCGGGTTCGCCGCCGGCGTCGAGGCCAAGACGGCCGCTCAGGGGCTGCTCGACCAGAACGCGGACGTGATCCTCCCGGTCGGCGGACCGATCTACCAGAGCGCCGCCGAAGCGATCAGGGACAAGAAGAACGGCAGCGTGATGATCGGCGTCGACGCCGATGTGTACAACACGGACACCTCCGTGCGCGACATCCTGCTGACCTCGGTCATGAAGGGCGTCGACAGCGGCGTCAAGGCGGTCGTCGAGGATGCAGCGGGCGGCGACTTCAACAACACGCCGTACATCGGAACCCTGAAGAACAACGGCGTCGGTCTCGCCCCGTTCCACGACTACGCCGGCAAGGTCGACTCCGGGCTCGCCAACGAGATCAAGGACATCAAGGCGAAGATCATCTCGGGCGACATCAAGGTCACATCGGCCGCGACTCCCAAGTAGTCAGCGCGCGGAAAGGGCGGGGAGGCCGGCGTGTCCGGCCTCCCCGCCACCCGTGACCACCGGAATAGATTGGCACCATGAAGCTCCAGCTCCGCGGGATCACCAAGCGGTTCGGCGCCCTGGTCGCGAACGACCACATCGATCTCACCGTCGGATCCGGCGAGATCCACGCCCTGCTGGGCGAGAACGGCGCGGGGAAGTCCACCCTGATGAACGTGCTCTACGGCATGTACCCGGCCGACGAGGGCGAGGTCCTGCTGGATGACGTCATCCAGCACTTCACCGGCCCCGGCGACGCCATGAGCGCCGGGATCGGGATGGTGCACCAGCACTTCATGCTCATCCCGGTCTTCACCGTCGCGGAGAACGTCATCCTCGGCCACGAGCCGACCAGGGCCGGCGGTCGGCTCGACCTCGCCGCCGCCCGTGCGAAGGTGCGCGAGATCTCGTCGCGTTTCGGCTTCGACGTGGATCCCGACGCCGTCGTGGAGGACCTCCCGGTCGGCGTGCAGCAGCGCGTCGAGATCATCAAGGCGCTGTCCCGCGACGCCAAGGTGCTGATCTTCGACGAGCCGACCGCGGTGCTCACCCCGCAGGAGACGGACGAGCTGATGGGCATCATGCGCCAGCTCAAGGCAGCAGGCACCTCGATCGTCTTCATCACCCACAAGCTGCGCGAGGTGCGGGAGGTGGCGGACCGGATCACCGTCATCCGCCTCGGCAAGGTGGTGGGGGACGCGCCGCCGACCGCCAGCAACGCGGAACTCGCCTCGATGATGGTCGGCCGCGCCGTCGAGTTGATGATCGAGAAGGATCCGGAGCGGCCAGGAGCGGAGGCCCTCGTGGTCGAGGACCTCTCGGTCATCGACCACAACGACCAGTACGTGGTCTCGCACGTGAGCTTCTCGGTGCGCGCAGGCGAGGTGCTCGTCATCGCCGGCGTGCAGGGCAACGGGCAGACCGAGCTCACCGAGGCCATCATGGGCCTTCAGCCGCGGATCGAGGGGAAGATCTCGCTCAACGGCCACGAGTTGTCCGGCCGCAGCACCCACGGCGTCCTCGACGCCGGGGTCGGCTTCGTGCCCGAGGATCGGAACGAGGACGGCCTGATCGCCGAGTTCACGATCGCCGAGAACCTCATGCTGGATCGCTCGAGCAGCGCCCCCTTCGTGCGCGCCGGCTCCTTGCAGCTCGGTGTCCTCCAGGAGTTCGCCGAGCAGAAGCTCACCGAGTTCGACATCCGCGCCCAGGGGATCGATTCGCTGGTCGGCCAGCTGTCCGGCGGCAACCAGCAGAAGGTGGTGCTCGCGCGCGAACTGAGCCGGGAGCTGCGCCTGCTCGTCGCCGCGCAGCCGACCCGCGGGCTCGATGTGGGATCGATCGAGTTCGTGCACACCCGCATCATCCAGGCGCGGGATGCCGGCATCCCTGTCGTCGTGGTCTCGACGGAGCTCGACGAGGTCGTCGCGCTCGCTGACCGCATCGCGGTGATGTTCCGCGGCGGCATCGTCGGGATCGTCCCCGGGGACACGTCGCGCGAGACGCTCGGCCTCATGATGGCCGGCGAGGTCCCGGCGGAGGCGGCCGCATGAGCGCTCAGCCGCCTTCCGGCTCCGCGGGCGCGCTGCCGGCCGAGCCGGGGCGGGCTCCCAGTGCCGAACCGGGGCGGGAGGCGCCGGCGGCGAACCGCATCCTGCGCGAGATCTTCTCCGGCGGCGCCGTGGTCACGGTGCTCGCCGTCGTGCTGGCCCTGCTGATCGCGGGTGTTCTCATCGCCGCGACCGACAGCGGGGTGCAGGCGGCCTTCGGGTATTTCTTCGCTCAGCCGGGCGACAGCTTCCTGGCTATCGGCAACGCTGTCGGCGGCGCGTACTCCTCGCTCTTCCAGGGCTCGATCTATAACTTCATGCGCCCCGGATTCCTCAACGGCATCAAGCCGCTGACCGAGACGCTGACCTTCGCGACGCCCCTGATCGTCGCGGGCCTCGGCGTGGCGCTCGCCTTCCGGGTCGGCATGTTCAACATCGGCGGACGCGGCCAGATCCTGATCGCGGCCGCGGTCGCGGGATGGATCAGCTGGTCGTTCCCGATGCCCTTCTTCATCCACGCCCTGGTGGCCACGATCGGGGCGATCGTCGGCGGTGCGCTGTGGGGAGGGATCGCGGGGCTGCTCAAGGCGCGCACGGGAGCGCACGAGGTCATCGTGACGATCATGCTCAACTACGTCGCGTTCTATCTGATCTCGTTCATGCTGCGCACCCCTGGGGCGCTGCAGTCCGCCGGCTCGAACAACCCGAAGTCGCCTGCGGCGCTCCCGACGGCGGTGTACCCGAAGCTCAGCGATCTGATCACCCTGTTCGGCGGCGGGCCGACCACCTTCCGGGTGAACGCCGGGTTCATCATCGCGATCCTCGCGACGATCTTCGTCTGGTACATCGTGAACCGCTCGAGCCTCGGCTTCCGCTTCCGCGCGGTCGGCGAGAACCCGCGCGCAGCCAGGGTCGCGGGCATCAACGTCAACATGGTGTACATCCTGGCGATGGTGCTGTCCGGCGGCCTGGTGGGACTGGCAGGCGCTGATCAGGTGCTCGGCAGCACGCCATCCGGCTTCAGCTCGGGAGTGGATGCCGGAATCGGCTTCGACGCGATCACGGTCGCCCTGCTCGGGCGGTCCCGGCCGTGGGGGGTGTTCTTCAGCGGGCTGCTGTTCGGAGCGCTGAAGGCCGGCAGCTACACCATGCAGGCGTCGGAGCAGATCCCGATCGACATCGTGCTGGTGGTCCAGTCGGTGATCGTGCTCCTGATCGCCGCGCCCCCGCTGGTGCGCACGGTGTTCCACCTGCCCAAGCCCGGCATCCAGCCGAGAACCCGCCGCACAGCCGGGGTGGTGACCAAGTGACTCTTCGAACTGCTCAGGACGGCGCTGCGGCCGGCGGGGCGAAGCTCTCGGCGCCGATCGTCCACGAGAAGGCCGTCGTCCGCAGCCTGAAGATCCCGATCGTGCTCGATGTCTTCGCCGCCGCAGCGCTGGTGTTCGCCTTCGGCATCCCCCGGAGCGGGTCCAGCACCTTCGGCC
>WOYR01000162.1:6956-10879 GCA_011620705.1 Microbacteriaceae bacterium
GCAGCGCTGGTGTTCGCCTTCGGCATCCCCCGGAGCGGGTCCAGCACCTTCGGCCTCTCGACCTCGAGGGACTTCTTCCAGATCCCTCCGGTGACGGTCCCAACGGTCGGCACCGTCACCGTCGTCGCGATCCTGCTCGTCGTACTGGCGGTCGTGGCCCACCTGTTCGTCGATCGCGGCGCCACCGGCAAGGTGCCGCTCTGGCTCGCCGCCGTGTTCGCCGTCCTGTTCCTGTTCCTGTTCCTCACCTGGGCGGCGGCGGGGCTCAGATCCGTGCCGATCCCCGGTCTGCTGATCGGCAGCCTCGCGCTCGCCACGCCGCTGATCTTCGGCTCCCTCGGCGGCGTGATCGGCGAGCGGGCGGGCGTGGTCAACGTCGCCATCGAGGGCCAGCTGCTGTTCGGCGCCTTCTCGGCCGCGGTGGTCGGGTCGGCGACCCACCAGCCCCTCGTCGGCCTGCTGGCGGCGGTGGTCGGCGGCGTGCTTGTGTCGTGGGTGCTCGCGGCTTTCGCCATCAAGTACCTGGTGGACCAGGTCATCATCGGCGTGGTTCTCAACGTGCTGGTGACCGGCCTGACCAACTTCCTCTACTCGAAGGTGCTCGTCGCCGACCCGGCTCTGAACTCGACGCATCGCTTCCCCAGGATGCCGATCCCTCTGCTGTCCGACATCCCGATCATCGGGCCCGTGCTGTTCCAGCAGACGATCATCACCTACCTGATGTATGTCGCCGTGTTCCTCACCTGGTACATGCTGTTCAAGACCCGCTGGGGCCTGCGCGTGCGCGCAGTGGGCGAGCACCCGCAGGCGGCGGACACCGTCGGCATCAAGGTGCAGCGGACCCGATTCTGGACCGTGTCGATCGCCGGCGCGGTGGCAGGCATCGGCGGCGCGTACTACACCCTGGACGCGGTGTCCTCCTTCGGCAAGGAGATGACGAACGGCGCGGGGTTCATCGCGCTCGCCGCCGTGATCTTCGGGGGCTGGCATCCGATCAAGGCCGCCCTGGCCGGCCTGCTGTTCGGCTTCGCCACCAATCTGCAGAGCACCCTCGGGATCATCGGCTCGCCGGTGCCGAGCGAGTTCCTGCTGATGCTGCCGTACGTCATCACGATCTTCGCGGTGGCGGGGCTGGTGGGTCAGTCGCGCTCGCCTGCCGCCGACGGCAAGCCATACATCACATGAGCGCCGGCATCGACTGGGACGCGCTCCGCGCCGCCGCCGGCGGGGCGCTGCCCCATGCCTACGTGCCGTACTCGAACTTCCCGGTCGGCGCGGCGGCGATCGTCGACGACGGCAGGATCATCACCGGCGCGAACGTCGAGAACGCCTCATACGGCCTCACCCTGTGCGCCGAGTGCGCCCTGGTGTCGAGCCTGCACATGACCGGGGGCGGCAAGCTGGTCGCCTTCGCCTGCGTCGACGGGCACGGCAACGCGCTCATGCCGTGCGGGCGCTGCCGCCAGCTGCTCTACGAGCACTCGGCGGAGGGGATGCTGCTGGCCACCGTCTCGGGCATCAAGACGATCGACGAGGTCATCCCGGACGCGTTCGGGCCGCGCACCCTCGAGGCGTACCGCTCGGCGGACGAGGGCTGACGCCGTGGCCGTCGAACCCTTCGACACCGTCGACCTGATCCGCACCAAGCGCGACGGCGGCGCCCTGAGCACCGCCCAGCTGGACTGGCTGATCGACGCCTACACGCGCGGCTACGTGGCAGACGAGCAGATGGCCGCCATGACGATGGCGATCTTCCTCAACGGGATGGGTCGCGAGGAGATCCGCGATCTCACCCTGGCGATGGTCGCCAGCGGCGAGCGGCTCGACTTCTCCGGGCTGAGCAAGAAGACCACGGACAAGCACTCGACCGGGGGAGTCGGCGACAAGATCACGCTGCCGCTGGCTCCGCTGGTGGCGTCGTTCGGCGTCGCGGTGCCGCAGCTCTCGGGGCGGGGGCTCGGTCACACCGGGGGGACCCTCGACAAGCTGGAGAGCATCCCCGGCTGGCGCGCCCAGCTCAGCAACGATGAGTTCATGGCGCAGCTCGAGCGTGTCGGGGCGGTGGTCGCCGCCGCGGGCGCCGGGCTGGCGCCGGCGGACGGCAAGCTCTACGCCCTGCGCGACATCACCGGCACGGTCGAGTCGATCCCGCTGATCGCGTCGTCGATCATGAGCAAGAAGATCGCCGAGGGCACAGCCGCCCTGGTGCTGGACGTGAAGTTCGGCTCCGGCGCCTTTCTGCACGACCCGGCGAAGGCGCGCGAGCTGGCAGAGACGATGGTGCGGCTCGGCACGGATGCCGGGGTCGCCACCCGCGCCCTGCTCACCAACATGAACGTGCCGCTCGGTCTCGCGATCGGCAACGCCAACGAGGTGCGCGAGTCGGTGGAGGTGCTGGCAGGCGGCGGCCCCCCGGACGTGGTCGAGCTGACGCTGGCGCTCGCCCGCGAGATGCTCGATCTGGCCGGCATCCCGGACGCCGATGTCGAAGGCGCCCTGGGCTCGGGGCGGGCGATGGACAGCTGGCGCGCGATGATCTCGGCCCAGGGCGGGGATCCGGATGCCGTGCTCCCGGCGCCGCGCGAGACCCACACCGTGCTCGCCGAGCGTGCGGGGGTGCTGGTGGCGCAGCAGGCGCTGCCCTTCGGCATCGCCGCATGGCGGCTCGGGGCGGGACGCGCGCGCCGGCAGGATCCGGTGCAGCATGCAGCGGGCATCGACCTGCATGTGAAACCCGGGGACGCGATCGTACAGGGCCAGCCGCTGTTCACGCTCCGCACCGACGAGCCGGAGCGCTTCGCCCGCGCACTGGAGGCGCTGGAGGGCGCATACCGGATCGGCGACCCCGGCGAGCCCGTGCTGGACGGGGGCCCGCTCATCGCGGGCCGCGTCGGCTGACCCGCCCGCCGCCCCGCCGCCCGCGAGCGCCCGCCCCGCGAGAGTACGGATATCTGCGTACTCTCGAAGTCGAAAGTACGGATATCTGCGTACTCTCGAAGTCGAGCGGTCCCTTATGCCCGGGCTCTCGCGGTGGTGGATGCAGCCGGGAGATTGCGCGCGAGCCACAGCAGTATCTTGTGAGGGGCCCGATAGTCATCGGCGGTTGCGCGGTAGATCCGCCAGCTCTCGTCGTTGAAGGCCCGGAATCGGCGGATGTCGCTGTTCCATTGCTCGCGACCGACGCGGTGGTGATCCCCCTCATAGTCGATGGCGACCTTGTACTGGGGCCAGCTCAGGTCCGGCTGCATCGTCTCGCCGTTACGGAGCCTGATCTCCGAGTTCGCCAGCGGCGGAGGGAAGCCCGCCATCACGATGGCGACGCGCACCTCGGATTCGGGTGGAGAGTCTGCGGCATCGCTCAGCATGTCGAACGCGGCGCGCATGAGGCGTGCGCCCCGTCGGCCCTCGTATCTGCGCATGCAGTCCTGCAGACGGGCGGCGGTCGTCCGAGGTGCGCGATGCCAGAGGGCGCGGTCGCCGGCCGCCACCAACTCGGCCAGGCTGAGTCCCGAGGTCGCCAGATCGCACCAGGTGCGCTCCACCGAGGTGACCCGGAGCAAGCGGTGGGTCACGACGTCGTTCGGAGCGATCCTGACGTGATGCGGGATCACCCCGAGCGCGTCGACCCTGCGAGCCCCGGATGGAACGCCGACATGCAAGCCGGTCTCTCCGGCGAACCGCGGAGGGAGCGGCAGCCCATGCAGCCCGGCGGCCGTCCGCCCGAAGTAGAACGCGCGCTCCGGCATCCTGCTCGCGAAGATGGATGCGCGCAGCGCGACGTCCGCCCCGGGGTCCTCGCGCGCTCTCAGGCCCCAGTACGGGGCGACATCATGTGCCTTCACACCCGCGAAAGTACGGGTTTGTGCGGTCTCTCGAAGCTGAGAGCACGCAGATATGCGTACTCTCGCGGGGGGGAGGGGGGT
>WOYR01000073.1 GCA_011620705.1 Microbacteriaceae bacterium
CCCCAGAGGGGGTGTCCACTGAAGTGCGGATAGAACGGGGTACACGTGAGCAGGTGTGCTACAGCTGGCCGACGGCATCCCTCAGCACCGCGACCAGCGCCTCGAGCTGCACCGAGCCCTCCGCCGCCTCGAGCGCGGCACCCCCGTCGAGCGCGCGTGCGGCGAGGCCCGCCTTCTCGTCGATGAGCTGCGAGATCCGCCCATCCAGCGTGCCCGCCGCGATGATGCGCCAGGCCGTGACGGGGAGTTCCTGGCCGATGCGGTGCACCCGATCGATCGCCTGGGTCTGCTCCGCGTTCGTCCAGCTGAGTTCGGCGAGCACGACGTTGGACGCCGCCTGCAGGTTGACCCCGACACCGGCCGCGGTCAGCGAGCACACCGCGACCGCGACATCCGGGTCGTTGGTGAAGGCGTCGATCGCGGCCTGACGGGCCTTGGATGTCTGATCGCCGCGCAGGGAGACGGTCTTCAAGCCCGCTGCTGCGAAGTACTTCTCGGCCTGGTCCATCACGTCGATGTGCTTGGCGAAGAAGACCACCTTGCCGACGTTGCGGGCCAGATTGACGGTGTAGTCCGCGGCGGGCGTGGCCTTGGCCTGCCCGATCTTGCGCACCATGGTGAAGACGTTGTCGCCGCTCCCACTGCGCCCATCGGACGCCCCGGCCTGACGGCTCTCCTCGAGCTCGGCCGCTGCCACCAGTCGGATGAGCTCCGCCGGATCCGATTCGGGACGCGCGGCGAGCACCCGGTGGTAGCGCTCCACGAGCCGTGCCACCAGCGCGGCCTCCGCCTCGCGGATCGAGCGCCCGGCCTCTCCGTCGAGTTCGACCGGGATGTCGGCGATGCGGCGCGCGGGGATGTCGGCCGCGACATCCACCTTCTTGCGCCGCACGATGCCCATGTCCACGACCGCGTCGCGGGCCGCTCTGAAGAACCCCGGGTCGCCGGGATCGAGTTCGGTCTCCTCGAGCCGCCTCATCAACTCGGGCAGCGGCTTCTTGTCGTCGATCCAGCCCAGGAACTGCCAGATCATGCGGAAGTCCTCGATCTGGTTGATCAGCGGGGTTCCGGTGAGGGCGATCATCAGCGCCTTGGGCGTGACAGCGCGGATGCTCTTGGAGAGCGCCTGCACGTTCTTGGAGCGCTGCGACTCCTTGTTCTTGATGAAGTGGGCCTCGTCGACGACCATGCCCTTGAATCCGCGACGGGAGAGCCAGGCGACATGCCGGTCGAGCACCTCGTAGTTGACGATCACCACGTCGGCGAAGGCGTCGATGTCATCGCCGTCGCCGTGCACGACGGTCGCCGTGCGCCGAGGTGTCCATTTCTCGACCTCTCGGGCCCAGTTGACCTTCACGACATTGGGCACGACCACCAGCAGCGGATAGGAGCCCGTGACGTTGGCGGCGAGCAGCGCCTGGGCGGTCTTGCCGAGTCCTGGCTCGTCGGCGAGCAGATAGCTGCGGTGCCCGGCTCGTGCGCTTTCGATGAATTGCGCCTGGTGCCGCATCAGCTCGATGCCGCCCGGCGTCGCGAGCGAATGCGCCTCAGGCAGCTCCATGCTGGCCGCGCCCCCGACGCCGACCTCGAAGGAGCGGAACAACGGCTCGATGAGCTCCCAGTTGGCCAACCGCGTGCCGTGAGCGGCCTGCGCCGCTCCGACCGAGCTGAAGTCGGGCGCGAGGAACGGATTGGACATCTGGAACTGCTTCACCGACTGCGGAACGACCTGGCGCTCCTCGACGATGGGTTTCAGCGGCGCCTCGGTGACGACGATCAGGTCGTCGGGAGCCAGCTCGCCGCCGGCCTCCATCAGCAGCGCGCGCCGCAGCTCCTGTGCCGAGGTGCTGAGCGGGGCGGTGTCGGTCAGCAGCTGGATGAGCGTGGTGTCGCGCGCGGCCGTCTTGGCCATGATCGTGGCGATGCCGTCGAGGCGGGTGAGCTCCTTGGTGCGCTCGGCGTCGCTGAGGCTCTTGTCCGCCTTGATGCGCGCGCGCTCCTCGCGCACCAGCACCGCGACGACCCGGAAACGGGTGCGGTTGGCGGGGCTGACCTTGCCGCGCTCGGCGGAGTTCTCGATCGTGCGCACCGTGCGGGCGAGCACAGGGATGACACCTGCCTCGTCCTGGTGCTGACGGCGGCGTTGCTGGGGGGCGCCGCGCCGCGCCCCCTGCCTGTTGCCGGACTTCGTGTTGCCGGACTTGGTGCTGCCAGAATCGTGGCCGGATGTGGCCATGCTGCTCCTCGGGCGGGGAGCGGATCCCCGCCGGCTGTGATGAATCTCCGGCTTTCGCCTTAGCGGTGACGCCTTGCGGCATCCGTGAAACCCGGAGGGAAGGACTGCTGCCCTGTTCTTCATCAGAACCGTGGTCCCAGAACCCGGCTTTTGCCGGTGGGAAGGGCGCGAACCCAGTCTAGCGCACCGGGATCGATTCGAGCACGCTCAACGGGCGCGACCGGGTTTCTCGGCTTCGGTCAACCGCACCTTGATCAGGATCGCGGCGAGGATGAAGACCAGGATGCCCAGGTACTGAGCCCCGTACCAGTAGATGCCGGTGAACCCGAAGGGGAAGACGGGGTTCCAGACCACCGCGATGGCGAGCATCGGCGGCAGCCACCACCACTGCTTGGCCTGGAAAGCGAAGTAGCCGATGATCAGCGCCAGGATCGCCACGGCGTAGCGGATGATGATGAACCCGCTGCCCTCGATGAGGGCGAAGCCCGCGATCAGCACGATGGCGGCGAGCAGGCCGGGTGCCAGCGCCAGGCGCCGGACGGTGGGGGCGCCGTAGCGGTCACTCCTCCTGGCGGCGCCTCGATTGCTCATCGCCCCAGCCTATCCGCGCGATGACGGGACGTAGATTGGCAGCGTGGCGAACCAGTCTCCGGAGGACGCGGCGATCGAGCACCTGCGGGCGCTGATCCGCATCCCCACGGTCTCGCGCGCCGACGAGTCCCAGGTGGATGCCGCAGCGTTCGCGGAGTTCAGGGCCGAGTTGGCGCGGCTGTACCCGCGGGTCCACACCCTCGAGCTCGCGGTGGTGGCGGGCGGGAGCCTGCTGTTCCGCTGGCCCGGGCGGGGGCTGGGCGATCCCTCGGTGCTGATGGCGCACTACGACGTGGTGCCGGCCGACGAGCCGGGCTGGACGCATGACGCCTTCGGAGGCGAGCTCCTCGGCGCCGGCGCCGAGCAGCGCATCTGGGGCAGGGGCGCGATCGACGACAAGGGGATGCTGTGCTGCATCCTCGAGGCCGTCGAGACGGCGCTGGCCGAGGGGGTGGCGCCCGCGTCCGACATCTATCTGAGCTTCGGCCACAACGAGGAGACCCAGGGGGCCGGGGCGGAGGCGATCGTCGCGCTCCTGGCCTCGCGCGGCATCCGGTGCGGCCTGGTCATCGATGAGGGGGGCGCGATCGTCGAGGGCCTGCTGCCGGGCGTCGAGGGCCCGATCGCCATGATCGGGCTCAGCGAGAAGGGCATCGCCGGCGTGGAGCTGATCGCCGAGAAGCAGGGCGGGCACGCGGCGACCCCGGCGCCGAACGGGGCGACGGCGGTGCTGGCGCGTGCGATCCTGCGACTGGAGGCGCATCCCTCGCGGGCCGTGCTGCCGGAGCCGAGCATCGCGATGCTGGAGGCGGCGTCGGGACGCGCCTCAGGAGCTCGCGGCTGGCTCTACCGGCATGCGCGCGCCTTGCGGTGGCCGCTCGCCCGGGTGCTGGCGCGCTCGGGCCCCGAGCAGGCCGCAGTGGTCAGGACCACCAGGGCGGTGACGCGGCTGAGCGGGAGCGCCGGCGACAACGTGCTGGCCGAGCGGGCGGCCGCGATGGTGAACGTGCGGATCGCGACCGGGTCCACGGTCGAGCGGGCGGTGGCCGACATCCGCGCGGTGGTGGGGGACGGCATCCGGGTGCGGCTGGTCTACGGCAGCGATCCGCCGCCGGTGTCGCGGCGTGAGGGACCGGCCTGGGATGCGCTGACCCGGGCCATCGCGGAGGTATTCCCCCGCACCATCCCGAGCCCATACATCATGATCCAGGCCAGCGATGCTCGGCACTTCACCCGGATCAGCGATTCGGTGTACCGCTTTCTGCCCTTCGATCTGACGCTCGAGGAGCGCGAATCCCTGCATGCGATCGATGAGAGCATCCGGGTGTCGACGTACCTCGACGGGATCCGCTTCTTCCGGCGGCTGGTGGAGTTGCTCTAGCGGGTGGCGACCGGTCGGCGCGGCGCCGGCGAAGCTGCCTCGAGAGTCAGGGCGGCCTCGAGAGTCATGGCTGCCTCGAGAAAGGGGTGAGCACCGCCTCACCGTGAGGCGCAACTCACGCCCCGCCGAGGGTTGTGGTACCGGCAGACGGTCGCCCGGGTCAGACGCAGGGGTCCGGATCGTTCGGGCGCGGGCGCGTCACAGCAGCGCCTTGGTGTGCCAGACCGTCTTCGTCTCGGTGAAGGCCAGGATGCGATCGAGCGAGCGGGCAGGAACGCCCGGCTCGGGCTCGATGACGCGTTTCAGCGTGTCCGCAGCGGTGATCTGCAGCTCGACCCAATCCAGCTCCCCCGCACCGGCCAGGTCGAGCGCGTTCACGTCGGCGTGGGCGGCGAGCCATGGCGCGATCTCGGCCGGCGATCCGGTCAGGATGTTCACGACACCCCCGGGAACGTCACTGGTCGCGAGCACCTCGGCCAGGCTGATCGCGCTGAGCGGATGCGCCTGATCGGCGACCACGACCACCGTGTTGCCCGGAACCAGGGCGGGCGCCAGCACGCTCACCAGCCCGAGCAGGCTCGCGGCGCCCTGTGGAGCGACGATCGCCACCACACCGGTGGGCTCTGGCACCGAGAGGTTGAAGTACGGGCCGGCGACAGGGTTGCCCGATCCGGCGACCTGGATGAACTTGTCGGTCCAGCCCGCGTACCAGACCCAGGTGTCGATGGCCTCATCGACCTGCTTGACGGCGGCGGCCGCGGTCCGACCCTCCGAAGCGCGAAGCTCGTCCACGAACTGGGCGCGCCGCCCCTCGAGCAGCTCGGCGATCCGGTACAGCACCTGGCCGCGGTTGTATGCGGTGGCGTTCGCCCAGCCGGGCTGGGCCGCGCGGGCGGCGACCACGGCATCCCGAGCGTCCTTGCGGCTGGCCTGGGCGGCGTTGGCCATGAAGGCGCCCTTGGTGGTCGTGACCTCGTAGGTGCGCCCGCTCTCGCTGCGCGGGAAGGCGCCACCGATGTAGAGCTTGTAGGTCTTCGGAACCACAAGGCGTGCCATCACTTGCCTGCCTTCAGATATGCGGCGAGGCCCTGGCGGCCGCCCTCGCGGCCGTAGCCGGACTCCTTGTAGCCGCCGAAGGGCGAGGCCGGGTCGAAGCGGTTGAAGGTGTTCGCCCAGATCACTCCGGCGCGCAGCTTGTCGGCCACCGCCAGGATCTTCGACCCCTTGTCGCTCCAGATGCCCGCAGACAGTCCGTACGGCGTGTTGTTCGCCTTCGCGACCGCCTCGGCCGGGGTGCGGAAGGTCAGCACCGAGAGCACAGGGCCGAAGATCTCCTCCCGCGCGATCCGCGATGAGGTCGACACGTTGTCGAAGATCGTCGGCGCGAACCAGAAGCCGTTCTCCGGGATGGCGCAGGGCGCCGTCCAGCGCTCGGCGCCCTCGGCCTCGCCGATGTCGCTCAGCTCCCGGATGCGGTCCAGCTGCTCCTTCGAGTTGATCGCCCCGATGTCGGTGTTCTTGTCCAGCGGATCGCCGAGGCGCAGCGTCGCGAGCCGGGACTTCAGCCGGTCGACCACCTCGTCGTGGATGTTCTCCTGCACCAGCAGGCGCGACCCGGCGCAGCAGACGTGGCCCTGGTTGAAGAAGATCCCGTTGACGATCCCCTCGATGGCCTGGTCGATCGGCGCGTCGTCGAACACGATGTTCGCGGCCTTCCCGCCGAGTTCGAGGGTGACCTTCTTGCCGGTTCCTGCGACCGCCTTCGCGATCTCCCGGCCGACGGCGGTGGAGCCGGTGAAGGCGACCTTGTCGACATCGGGATGCCGCACCAGCGCCGCGCCCGTCTCGCCGGCGCCGGTCACGATGTTCACCACCCCGGCCGGGAGCTCGGCCTGCTGCACGATCTCGGCGAACAGCAGCGCCGTCAGGGAGGTGGTCTCGGCCGGCTTGAGCACGACGGTGTTGCCTGCGGCGAGGGCGGGGGCGATCTTCCAGGCGAGCATCAGCAGCGGGAAGTTCCACGGGATGACCTGCGCGGCCACGCCGAGAGCCCGCGGATCCGCTCCCAGGCCGGCGTGATCCAGCTTGTCGGCCCAGCCGGCGTAGTAGAAGAACCAGGCCGCGACCAGCGGCACGTCGACGTCACGGCTCTCCTTGATCGGCTTGCCGTTGTCCAGACTCTCGGCGACCGCCAGCTCGCGAGCGCGCTCCTGGACGAGCCGGGCGATGCGGAACAGGTACTTGCCGCGGTCGGCCCCGCTCAGCTTCGACCACGTGCGGTCGTAGGCGCGCCGGGCCGCCGCGACCGCGGCATCCACGTCATCCGCCGTCGCGGTGGCGATCTCGGCGATGTGCCGCTCGGTGGCGGGCGAGATCGAGGCGAAGGGCATGCCGTGCCCTTTCACCCATGCGCCGTCGATGAAGAGCCCGTAGCTGGTGCGCAGGTGCAGGATGCTCGTCGACTCTGGCGCTGGGGCGTAGTCGAGGAAGGTCATGGCGGCCTCAGTCCAATGTCACGTAGTCGGGGCCGCTGTAGCGGCCGGTGGTGAGCTTCTGGCGCTGCAGCAGCACATCATTGAGCAGGCTGGAGGCGCCGAAGCGGAACAGGTGCGGCTGCAGCCACTGCTCCCCCGCCGTCTCCGCCACCGTCACGAGGTACTTGATGGCGTCCTTCGAGGTCCGGATGCCGCCCGCCGGCTTCACGCCCACCCGTTCCCCGGTCAAGCGGTACCAGTCGCGCACCGCCTCCAGCATCAGCAGGGTGACCGGCAGCGTCGCGGCGGGGGCGGTCTTGCCGGTCGAGGTCTTGATGAAGTCGCCCCCCGCCAGGATCGCCAGCCAGGATGCCCGGCGCACGTTGTCGTATGTGGCCAGCTCGCCGGTCTCCAGGATCACCTTGAGGGGGGCATAGCTGCCATCCTCGCGACGGCACGCCTCCTTGACGGCGACGATCTGCTCGAACACCTCGCCGTAGCGGCCCGCGAGGAACGCGCCGCGGTCGATCACCATGTCGATCTCGTCCGCGCCGTTGGCGACGGCATCCGCCGTGTCAGCGAGCTTCACCCGGAGGCTGGCGCGTCCGCTCGGGAACGCGGTGGCGACCGCCGCGACCGAGACCAGGCCGCTGCGCCCGCCGCCGGAGTCGACCGGATCGCCGTGCGCACTGCCGAGGGCGGCCACGGCATCCGGGACCATGTCGCCGTAGACGCAGACCGCCGCGACCCGCGGTGCGCTCGGATCCGAGGGATCGGGGGTCAGCGCCTTGGCGACCAGCGAGCGCACCTTGCCGGGCGTGTCCGCGCCCTCGAGAGTCGTCAGGTCGATGAGCTCGATGATCTTGTCGAGCGCCCATGCCTTGGAGCTGGTCTTGATCGAACGGGCGCCGAGCGCTGCGGCACGCTGCTCGAGACCGACGGCGTCGACCCCGCTGAGTCCCTCCAGATGCAGGCGGAGTCCGCGCTCGGTGAGATCCCCGCCGAGCATCCGCACCGCGCGCTCGGCAGGGGCGAGCAGGACCGGGGCGGGGGATGCCGTGGCCGGCGCCGCAGTTGACGGCCCTGTCGAATCCATCCCCCGAGTCTAGTTCGCGCGCGCGATGCGGGTCGGGGGGACCAATGCCGTCGGACGGCTCGCTACGCTGGCCCCTATGACCTCCGCCGCCCCGGGACCTTTCTCGAGTTCCGCAACCCGGGCGGCGAGCCGGGGCGCGACTGCACCTGCGCGGGCTGCCTGACGTGGCACAGCTCGCGCTCGCGCTCGATCTCGGCGGCACGAAGGTCGAGTCCGCGCTGGTCGATCCCGGCGGGTCGATCCTGCCCGGCACGCGCTTCCGGCAGGCGACGGGGCAGGGGCGCAGCTCGCGGGAGCTCGCGGCATCCGTCGACTCGGTGGTTCGGAAGGCGATCGCGACCCTTCCGGCCGGCGCCGAACTCCTCGGCGCCGGCATCGGCTCGGCCGGTCCGCTCGAGCTGCGCGACGGCGCCGTCTCACCCCTCAACCTGAAGGCATGGCGGGGCTATCCGCTCCAGGCGCAGCTGCAGGCGATGCTGCCCGGCACTCCGATCACGCTCCGCATGGACGGCCTCTGCATCACCCTCGCCGAGCACTGGGTCGGCGCTGCGCAGGGTGCCGACAACGTGATGGGGATGGTGGTCTCCACCGGCGTGGGAGGCGGTCTCATCCTCGGCGGCCGGGCCGTCGCAGGCCCGAGCGGCAACGCCGGCCACATCGGCCATGTCGAGGTCGCAGGCTTCGACGACCCGTGCCCGTGCGGCGGCCGCGGCTGCCTCGAGGCGATCGCATCGGGCCCGCACACGGTCGCCTGGGCGCGCACGCAGGGCTTCACGGGATCGACGGGCGAGGAGCTCGGCGCGGCGTACGCGGCGGGCGACCCGGCAGCACGGGCTGCGGTGAAGCGGTCCGGGACGGCGATCGGCCGCGCCATCGCCTCAGCTACGGCGCTCGTCGACCTGGAGCTCGTGGCGATCGGCGGCGGCTTCTCGCATGTCGCGCCGGAGCTGTTCGACTTCATCCGCGAGCCGATCGTCGAGCGGCGGGAGTTCGCCTATGTCCGCGCGGTGCGGGTCGTCCCCTCCGGGCTGTCCGACGATGGACCGCTGATCGGGGCAGCCGCGCTGGTCCACCGCGCGGAGCTGGTGCCCGCCGCCTGAGCCGCAGGGAGGCTCACTCGGCAGCCGGCTCGGCCGCGAGGATCGCCCGGATGCTCTCGTCGTCGCGCCGCAGTTGCGCGACCAGCGCCTCCACCGACGGGAAGCTGTTCATCGGCCGCAGGTACTCGACGAACTCGAGCACGATCGGCCTGTCGTAGAGATCGAGGTCCTGGTCGAAGAGGTGGGTCTCGACCTGATGATCGGGAACCCGGTCGAAGGTCGGATTGTTGCCGATCGAGGTGGCGGCCCCGTAGCGCACCCCGTCGACGATGACCCAGGTCGCGTAGACGCCGTCCAACGGCAGGTATCCCTCGATCGCCGGATCGAGGTTCGCCGTCGGGTAGCCGAGCTCTCGGCCGCGCTGCTCGCCGTGCACGACGGTCGAGCGGATGCTCGGCAGCCGCCCGAGCAGCCGCGCAGCCTCGCGCACCCGGCCCCCGGCGAGGAGCTCCCGCACCCAGGTGGACGAGGAACGGCGGGACCCCGCTGCATCCTCGGCGAGCAGGTCGCCGAGGATCACCACGTCGAATCCTCGCTCGACACCGAGCCGGCGCAGCAGGTGGACGTCGCCGGCACCGCGGGCGCCGAAACGGAAATCCGCGCCGCACAGCACCAGCTGCGCGTGCAGGGCGCCGAGCAGCACCGAGGCGACGAAATCCTCTGCCGGTTCGTCGGCGCGGGCACGGTCGAAGTGGAGCATCAGGGTCGCGTCGACACCGGCCTCGGCCAGCAGCTCGAGCTTCTGGGCGTTGCTGACCAGCGGTTTCGGGCTCTTCTCGGGCGCCAGCAGACTCAGCGGGTTGCGGTCGAATGTGACGACGGTGGCGAGCAGTCCGCGTTCATCGGCCAGTTCCCGCAGGGTGCGGATCACGGCGCGGTGGCCCAGATGCAGCCCGTCGAACTTGCCGATCGTGACGGCCGATGGCCCGAAGCCGGGCGGCACAGCGCCGGGCCGGTCGAAGAATTGCACGGTCAGGCCTTCGGGCTCGAGGTCGCGACCTCGGACGGCGAGGTTCCGGATGCGGCGGGCGCGCGCCCGCTGCGCCACAGGTACAGCAGGCCGAGCACGGGCAGTACGAGGGGCACGAGGAGATACCCCGCGCCGTAGGCGCTCCACACCGTGGACTCGCGGCCGAATGGGTCGATCGAGTCCAGACCGAGAGCGGCGGGCGCCACGAGGCTCAGGGTGCCGACGACGAGCACCCCGATCAGCTCGATGCTGATGGTGACCCAGGCGAGCCCGCGCAGCCGGGCGCCGAGGGCGATCGTCGCGACGATGTAGACCACCCCTGAGAAAGCGGACAGGGCGAAGGCGACAGGCGCCTCCGAGAAGCGATCGATGATCTGGAAGACCGAACGCCCTGTTGCGGCGATCGCGAGGACCGCATACACCGCGACGAGCACTCGGCCGACCCCGGCTCCCCCCCGGGCGGAGACCTTCGCGGCGGAGGCCGGATCGGGTTCTGGACTGTGCTCGGACATCGCGGTCCAGACTATCCGAGCCCCCAGATCTGCTGCATGCGGAACACCATGACGGCGATCGCGAACGCCGCCACCCCGAGCACGACGCTGCTCCACCTGGTGCGCTCGATCAGCGCCCAGAAGACCGCGAGCGGCGGGATCAGCAGCGCGCTGATCAGGTAGACGTAGAACTCGGGCACGCTGCCGACCGGCTGGTTGCCGAGCCCTGGGGCTATGATCGCGATCACGAGCTGGGCGATCAGCGCCAGCTCCACCAGCACGAGCGAGCCGAGGCTCGGGTCGTTCGGTTTGCGGCCGGCGAGCCCGCTGATGACGCAGATCAGGCCGGCTGCGCAGGCGAGCGCCACCTGCGCGATCGTGTACCCCCAGATCATCCGAGCACCTCCGCGGTCGGGAAGTTGACGAGCACGCGGGCGACTCCCCCGCGCAGCGAGACCAGGCCCGCCAGCGACCCGGATGGAGAGAGCGCCGCCACGACGGGCGCATC
>WOYR01000094.1 GCA_011620705.1 Microbacteriaceae bacterium
GTGCGGGCGTGCCCGGAGCGCGCCCTCAACGGCACGGCACCGAGACCGTCGATGAGCAGCACGATCGCGTGCGTCACGGACGGCAGCCCCAGCTCCCCACGGCGACCCTGCAATGCCTCGAGACAACTCGGCAGCACATCGGCCAGGCTGACCCGGTGCGCCAGACCTGATGGCAACGGGGCCGCCGGTAGCATGGCCCCGATCCTATGACTCCCCCCGATTCGACTCCCACCACCCCCGCCTCTTCGGCCGCCGGACCCGGCGAGCGCATCGAAGACATCGACGTCTCCGCCGAGATGCAGGGCTCCTTCCTCGAGTACGCCTATTCGGTCATCTACTCCCGCGCCCTCCCCGATGCACGGGACGGGCTGAAGCCGGTGCAGCGCCGCATCCTGTTCCAGATGAGCGAGATGGGGCTGCGCCCGGATCGCGGCCACATCAAGTCGGGACGCGTCGTCGGCGACGTGATGGGCAGGCTGCACCCGCACGGAGACAGCGCCATCTACGACGCGCTGGTGCGCCTTGCTCAGGACTTCACCATGCGCCTGCCGCTGATCGACGGCCACGGCAACTTCGGCTCGCTGGACGACGGCCCGGCGGCCATGCGCTACACCGAGGCCCGGATGCAGGCGGCCGCCGTCGCCATGACCGACGGCCTCGACGAAGATGTCGTGGACTTCGTGCCCAACTACGACAACCAGCTCACTCAGCCCGAGGTGCTTCCCGCGGCGTTCCCGAACCTTCTCGTCAACGGATCGAGCGGCATCGCGGTCGGCATGGCCACCAACATGGCGCCGCACAACCTGATCGAGGTGGTGGCCGCCGCGCGTCACCTGCTCGAGAACCCCGAGGCGACCCTCGACGAGCTGATGGCCTTCGTGCCCGGCCCCGATCTGCCCACCGGCGGCACGATCGTCGGCCTCGACGGCATCCGGGATGCATACGCGAGCGGCCGGGGATCCTTCAAGACCCGCGCGAAGGTGACGGTCGAGCAGCTCTCCGCCCGCCGCACCGGCCTGGTCGTCACCGAGCTGCCGTACCTCGTCGGCCCGGAGAAGGTCATCGAGAAGATCAAGGACGGTGTCAACAGCAGAAGGATCACCGGCATCGCGGACATCACCGACCTCACCGACCGCAGAAACGGCCTGCGCCTGGTCATCGGCATCAAGACCGGCTTCAGCCCCGAGGGCGTGCTCGAGCAGCTGTACCGCCTGACCCCGCTCGAGGACGGCTTCTCGATCAACAACGTCGCGCTGGTGAACGGCGCCCCGCAGACTCTCGGCCTGCGCGAGCTGCTGCGCGTCTACCTCGATCACCGCATCTCGGTCGTCACCCGCCGTTCCCGCTACCGGCTGGCCCGCAGGCAGGAGCGCCTGCACCTGGTCGACGGCCTCCTCATCGCGATCATCGACATCGACGAGGTCATCCAGGTGGTGCGCAGCAGCGACGACACAGCCGCAGCGCGCACCCGGCTCATGGAGGTGTTCGACCTCAGCGTGCTGCAGGCCGACCACATCCTCGAGCTGCAGCTGCGCCGGCTGACCAGGTTCAGCAGGATCGAGCTGGAGACCGAGCGCGACAGGCTGCGGGCCGAGATCGCCGAGCTCGAGACCCTGCTGGCCTCGCCCACGGCGCTCCGCGCCCTGGTGGGAGATGAGTTGGATGAGGTGGCCGAGCGGTTCGGCACCCCGCGTCGGACGCTGCTGACCGAGGCCAGGGCCGGCGCCGCGGTGACCCCGGCGCAGCGGCGGGCTGCCGCATCCGGAGGCCCGGCCCTGGAGATCGAGGACCTGCCGACCATCGTGGTGCTCTCGACCACGGGGCGGGTGGTGCGCGTCGACCTGCCGGAGGGCGCAGAGCCGCCGAGCCGGGCGGCTCGCCGCAGCAAGCACGACGCCATCATGTCGACGGTCCTCACGACCTCCCGCGGCGAGCTCGGCGCGATCACCTCGCGCGGTCGGCTCGTGCGGTTCACCCCGGTGGACCTGCCCGCCGTTCCTGCCAACTCGGTCCAGCTGGCCGCCGGCGCGCGCATCGCCGACTACCTCGGGCTGGGCGACAGGACGGAGCGCGTCGTGGGCCTGGTGTCGCTGGCCTCCGAGCTGCCGATCGCGCTCGGGACCGCACAGGGCGTCGTCAAACGCGTCGCACCCGGCGGCTACCCGAGCCGCCCCGACTTCGAGATCATCGCCCTCAAGCCCGGTGACGAGGTCGTCGGGGCGAGCCAGGGCGGGGACGCCGAAGAGCTCGTCTTCGTGACCTCCGATGCCCAACTGCTGCGCTTCGGCGCCGCCCAGGTGCGCCCGCAGGGCGTTGCTGCGGGCGGGATGGCGGGGATCAAGCTGGGCGCGAAGGCATCCGTGATCTTCTTCGGCGCTGTCGATCCGGGCGCCGAGGTCTCCGTGGTGACGATCTCCGCACCCGCCGACACCCTTCCCGGCTCCGACCCCGGGCGCGCCAAGGTGTCCGCGCTGAGCGAGTTCCCCGGCAAGGGGCGCGCGACGGGCGGGGTGCGGGCGCACAGCTTCCTCAAGGGCGAGGACGCCCTGGCTCTCGCCTGGGTCGGGCCGACTCCCGCTCTCGCGGTCGGCGATGACGGCGCAGCGCGCACGCTGCCAGGATCCGGAGCGAGGCGCGATGCATCCGGCACCCCGATCGACGGCGTAGTCGGCAGTATCGGCCGCAGCCTGTAGCGCCGCTGCATGGACGCCGTCGGCGGCCCGATCCAGCCGGTGCCGCGCGCCTCAGATGTGCGGCACGAACTCGCGCCAGGCGAGCCGGCGCTCTGAGCGCGGGTCCTCCTCGATCCGGTCCTGGGCGTCGATGATGAGGGTGGATCGGTGCTCCTCGGTGTACGGCGGCCAGTCGGCATCGACGGTCCCCTCGCGCGCGAAGCGCAGCCAGTTGGCGCGCATGCGGCGCCCGGTGCGCTCGAAATCCCGGTAGCCGCCGAGGGAACCCATCACCCGGCCGAAGGGGGTGCGGGCGCGGTCGAAGACGGCGAACAGCTCGATGCCGTGGGTGGCATCCAGCCCCAGCATCCTGGCGAGGCGCGGCGCGATGTCGAAGCGGTAGAAGTGCACGGAGGCATAGCGCGAGTGGCCTTCCGCGACCTCGATCGAGGGAAACCAGAAGGCGTAGTCGCCGGCGAAGTCGGCACGGCCGCGCCGCGTCGGCAGGTGCGGGTACTGCGCCGCCAGCGCGCGGGCGAGCTGCCTGCGCGTCTTCACGAAGACGCCCTGGATCCGGACGGGCGTCGTCGCCAGGATGTCCAGCCGCCCGCGGAACAGCGAGCCCTCGCGGTCGTTGGTGCCGATGATCAGTGGAACCCTGTGCGCCGTCCCGTCCGCGAAGGCGAGGACGGGGCGCTCCGGCAGGAACTCGCCGTCGATGCTCGGGCACAGGGCGATCGTCCCTGGCACGCGATCCGGGGTCTCGCGCATGGTGCGGCTCGTCGCGGCGACCAACTGCGCCACGGTGGCCGTGTGCAGCAGTGATGCCGCCTCGGCGTCCGTCTCCGGTGCCGCGCCGCCGACCACCTGGGCCAGCATCTGCACGAAGTCGGCGCCCCATCGTGCGGTGACCTCGGCGTCGTAGACCGCCTCGGCGGGCGCGCTCTCCGCGATGGCGCGCGCGAACAGGCCGCGCGCGGACGGGACGCACATGAGCGTGGTCACGGCGTTGCCGCCCGCCGACTCTCCGAACAGGGTCACATTGCCGGGATCGCCCCCGAAGGCGCGGATGTTGTCGCGCACCCACTCGAGCGCCGCCACCATGTCGCGCAGGCCGAGGTTGCTCTCGATCGGGCGTTCCGCGCTCGAGTACCGGGACAGGTCGAGGAAGCCGAAGGCGCCCAGCCGGTAGTTGAAGTTGACGAAGACGACGCCGCCCTCGCGCACCAGTGCCTCGCCCTGCTGGGGCATCTCGCGCGATGAGCCGACCGCGTAGGCGCCCCCGTGGATGAAGACCATCACCGGCCGCGGACGAGGCGTCGCGAACCGCGGGGCGATCACGTTCAGGCTGAGGCAGTCCTCGGAGCCGCGGCCGGCGCTGCCGGGCCCGGGTGCGATGGCGCCGCGGCCCTGGGGGGCGACCGGTCCGAACTGCGCGGCGCTGCGGACGCCCTCCCAGGGCAGCACAGGCTGCGGGGCGCGGAAGCGGTTCCGGCCCCCCGCCGGCGCGGCGTACGGGATGCCGCGCCACATGCGCAGACCGCGCCGCAGGACCCCCTCGATGCGGCCGCCGGTCACATCGACCGTCAGCGCATCCCGTTCCATGGTGAAAAGACTACGTCTGCGAAACCGGCATCCGCCGGACTCACCCCGAACAGGACTCGGCTGACCGGCGAAGCGGGGCATCCGATGAGAACAGCTACACGTCGACCCGGCTGAGGTCCAGCCCCTGCCCCGCGATGATGAAGTCCTTGCGGGGCGCGACGTCGTTGCCCATCAGCAGCTCGAAGACGGCAGCGGCCTGCTCGGCGTCGGGGACGCGCACCCGGCGCAGGGTGCGGTGCGCGCGGCTCATCGTGGTCTCGGCCAGCTGATCTGCGTCCATCTCGCCCAGTCCCTTGTAGCGCTGGATCGGATCCTGGTAGCGCTTGCCTGCCTTTCTGAGCGAGGCGAGCACCCCGTTCAACTCGGCCTCGGAGTAGGTGTAGATCGTCTCGTTCGGCTTGGAGCCCGGGTTCATCACCACCACGCGGTGCAAGGGCGGAACCGCCGAGTAGACACGGCCCTGGGTGATCATCTCGGGCATGTAGCGGAAGAACAGGGTGAGCAGGAGCGTGCGGATGTGCGCGCCGTCCACGTCGGCGTCGGCCATGATGATGACCTTGCCGTAGCGGGCCTGCGCGATGTCGAAGGTCCGGCCGGATCCCGCGCCGATCACCTGGATGATCGAGGCGCACTCCGCATTGGAGAGCATGTCGCTCACCGAGGCCTTCTGCACGTTGAGGATCTTGCCGCGGATCGGCAGCAGCGCCTGGTACTCGGAGTCCCGCCCGAGCTTGGCGGTGCCCAGGGCCGAGTCGCCCTCGACGATGAAGAGCTCGGTGCTCGCGACATCCGTGGAACGGCAGTCGACGAGCTTCGCCGGCAGCGATGAGCTCTCCAGCGCGTTCTTGCGGCGCTGGGTCTCCTTGTGCGCACGTGCCGAGATGCGGCTCTTCATCTCGGCGACGATCTTGTCGAGCACCAGCGCCGACTGCGCCCTGTCGTCGCGCTTCGGGCTGGCGAAGCGCTCGGCCATCGCAGTGGCCACAGTGCTCGCCACGATCGCGCGCACGGCCGGCGTGCCGAGCACCTCCTTGGTCTGGCCTTCGAACTGCGGCTCGGGCAGGCGGACGGTGAGCACGGCGGTGAGGCCGGCCAGGATGTCCTCCTTCTCGAGCCTTTCGGTGCTGTTGGCGCCCGTGCCCACCTTGAGGCGGCGGGCGTTCTTCTCCACCTCGGCGCGCAGGAACTTCATCAGCCCCTGCTCGAACCCCGCCTGGTGGGTGCCGCCCTTTGGCGTCGCGATGATGTTGACGAAGCTGCGGAACACGGTGTCGTAGCCGACTCCCCACCGCAGGGCGATGTCCACCTCGCACTCGCGGCTGAGCTCGGTGGCGACCATGTGGCCGCTCTCGTTCAGCACCGGCACGGTCTCCGTGTACGAGCCGGTGCCCTGAATGCGCCAGGTGCTCGTGAGCGGGGCGTCTGGCGCGAGGAAGTCGACGAACTCGCTGATGCCGCCGGCGAATCCGAAGGTCTCCCTGTCGCCCTGCCCGTCCTGACCGGCGCCGGCGCGCCTGTCCAGGATGTCGATGCCGAGCCCCGGCACCAGGAACGCGGTCTGCCGCGCCCTGTCGACCAGCTCCTCGAGCTGGAAGGCTGCACCCTTCGTGAAGATCTGCGGGTCGGCCCAATACCGGATGCGCGTGCCCGTCACGCCCTTCGCGACCTTGCCCACGACCCGGAGCTCGCTGTTGGACACGTAGGGGGCGAACGGGGCATCCGGGGTCGGCCGCGCAGGATCGGCATCCGCGAACACACCGGGCTCGCCGCGGTGGAACGACATCGCCCAGGTCTTGCCGTCCCGGTCGACCTCGACGTCGAGGCGTTCGCTCAGCGCGTTGACCACCGAGGCCCCGACGCCGTGCAGGCCGCCCGATGCGGCATAGGAGCCGGATCCGAACTTGCCGCCGGCGTGCAGCTTGGTGAAGACCACCTCGACGCCGCTGAGCCCGGTCTTCGGTTCGATGTCGACCGGGATGCCGCGGGCCGTGTCGCGCACCTCGACGCTGGCATCCGGATGCAGCAGCACCTCGATGCGCGAGCCGTATCCGGCCAGCGCCTCGTCCACCGAGTTGTCGATGATCTCCCACATGCAGTGCATCAGCCCGCGCGAATCGGTGGAGCCGATGTACATGCCCGGCCGCTTGCGCACCGCCTCCAGCCCCTCCAGCACACTGAGGTGGCGGGCGTTGTAGTCGGCGTTCGTCACGGACGACGCTCCTTCTGGGGCTGCATCACGACGGGGGCGGGAGATGGTCGCAGAGGACCGTCGTCAAGACTACGGCGAGCGGCCGACGCCGTTCGGCGCGACACCCCCGATGGCCTGCCGGGTACGCGGTCAGCGAAATGCAACGTCCATGACACGTCCCTGACACAGCACGGTGGTTGGATGGGCGTAGACGGAGCGTGACAACAGAGCCCGAGGGAGCACATCATGAGCCAGATCACCGACACCATCGACGAACTCGAACTGCCCTCGCTCACCGCGCTCGATCGCTGCGACAGCTGCGGCGCCCAGGCGTACGTCCGTGTCACCCTCGCCTCGGGCGACCTGCTCTTCTGCGCCCACCACGGTGCGAAGTTCAAGGAGAAGCTCGCTCCCACCGCCCTGGCCTGGCACGACGAGACGGACCGGCTCACCGAGTCGAACGCCCGCAACATCGCCGACTGAGCAGTCGTTCGGCACTGAGCAGTCGTTCGGCACTGAGCAGTCGTTCGGCGGAGGCGCCGAGTCGGCGGCTCCGGGTGTCTGCGCATCAGGCAGGTTCGGGCACGAGCTGACGTCCTGACCCGGCTAGCCGATCGGCAGATCCAGCTGGGCCAAGATGGCACCCCGAGCGGCGGCGGCGAAGGAGTCGACGCGCGTGGCCTCATGCGAGTCTGCGCCATAACGGTCGCCGAACGCCGCGGTGAGCATCGCGTCCGCCAGCACAGGATTCTTCGCGAGCACGGGTCCGTGCAGGTGCGTGCCGATCGCCGAGCCCGTCCGCGAACCCTCCGAACGGGAGTCGTTGCCGGTGCCGCGCACGACGGCGCCGAAAGCGGAGGCGTCGTCGGGAACCACGAAGCCGCGGGCGTGGTTCTCGAAGCCGACGATGCGGCCTTCGCGCACATCCGCCACGAGTTCCCCGCTCGCCCGCGCCGGCAGCGGCTGCGCCCTGCCGGGGAAGACGCCGAAGCCCTCGATGAAGTCCGCCGCGGCGGTGCCCAGCTGGATGCCGTGGCTGAGCAGCTCGAATCCCGTCCCCACCGCGAGCAGCGGCACGCCCGCCGCCACCCAGTCGGACAGGGCGGTGGCGAAGCCGACCAGTTCGGCGCGGAGCGCCGGCAGCTCGGAATCCACGGATGAGCCGATCACGATCGCCGCGGGAGCCTCTGCCGGGGGCCGATCGCCCGGCAACACCGCGACGAGGTCCACGTCGATGCCCGCCCAACGCGCGCGCTGCGCAAGCACGAGCGCGTTCTGCGCATCGCCGTTCACGTCGAGGCGCTGCGGGAAGAACTGCAGGATGGCCCTCACGAACGCAGTCCCAGGTGTGCTCGGGTGCGGCGCATCGGATCGGCCGTGAAGATGATCGTCTTGAGGCCGCTCGCCGGCTCCGGCAGGGCGAGGAAGGCGTCGATCGCCGTCGGGATGTCGGGTTCCAGGGCGTCGATCTCGACACCCTGGTATGCGAGCAGGAGCGCGAGCTCGGAGGCCTTCGACCCGCTGACGATCCGAGCGCGCCCGATCCTGCGCACATCCACCGGCCAGAAGTAGCCGGGATCGCGCACATCGGAGCCCATCGCGACGAGCACCTGGTCGATGCCCGCGTCCAGCGCGTCGACGTTGAGCTGGAAGCTGGCGGGATTCTGCACCAGGACGAACTCCACCTCGACCGCGCCACCCTGGGCGCCGCGCACCGTGGTGATCTCGCCGCGGGCGAAGACCGGCGCGAGCGTCGCGATGGTCTCGGCAGCCAGCTCCGGGTCGAAGGCCTCGCCGAGCAGCTCGCGTGCGGCGGCCATGGCGGCTGCGGCATCCACCGCATAGTGCACGCCTCTGGCCGGCAGCGTCACCGTGAGGGCGGTGCCGCCCACCTCGATCGTGGCGGTGCGCCCACGTGCAGCCTCGACGCGGGTGCCATGACTCACCCTGGATGCCGAGGTGCGTGTGGAGCCCAGCCCGCGCGGCTGCTCGGCCAGAACGCCCGCGCTCACGCCGAAGCGCTCGACGCGGACTCCTGCGGGGAGCTCCGCGACCAGCTCCTCCAGCATCGCGTCGTCGCCGTTGCTGACGACCGCCTCCGTGGCCCGATCGGCGATCTTCCTCAGGAGGGCGACGACCCTCTCCGAGTCGAAGAAGCGGTCGATCTGGTCGGTCATCACGTTGGTGAGGACCACCAGTCGGGGCGACAACCGAGGGGCGATCAAGGCGCCGTGCCCCTCGTCCATTTCGAGCACCGCCAAGTCGGCGTCGATCGTCCCGTTCAGGCGGACCCGCTCGAGCAGCGCCGAGCTGAGCCCCTGCGAGATGTTCGCGGTCGAGGGATTGGTGAAGACCCGGCGGCCGTGCGCCTCGAGCAGCGCGACCAGCATCTTGGTCGTCGTCGACTTGCCGCTCGAACCGGTGACGACGACGAGCCCGTCGCGGAATCCGCGGAGCACGCTCGGCAGGAAACCGGGCGCGATCCTGTTGACGACGAGCCCGGGCACGGCGGAGCCCCCGCCCGGCTTGCGCAGCCGTGCCGCGACACGTGCCGCCCGACCGAGCAGGATGGCCGGCGCGTAGCGCAGGGCCACCCCGCCACCGGCGCGGGTCACTCGAGGCACCCGGCTATTCGAGGTAGTCGCGCAAGGACTGCGAGCGCGAGGGGTGGCGCAGCTTCGCCATCGTCTTCGACTCGATCTGACGGATGCGTTCGCGCGTCACGCCGAAGGTGTCGCCGATCTGATCGAGGGTCTTGGGCATGCCGTCGCCCAGGCCGAAGCGCATCCGGATCACGCCCGCCTCCCGCTCGCTGAGCGAGTCGAGCAGGCTCTCGAGCTGCTTCTGCAGCATCGTGAAGCCCACCGCATCCGCCGGGACGACCGCCTCGGTGTCCTCGATGAGGTCGCCGAACTCGCTGTCGCCGTCCTCGCCGAGGGGGGTGTGCAACGAGATCGGCTCACGGCCGTACTTCTGCACCTCGATGACCTTCTCCGGAGTCATGTCGAGCTCGCGGCTCAACTCCTCGGGGGTGGGTTCGCGCCCCAGGTCCTGCAGCATCTGGCGCTGCACGCGGGCGAGCTTGTTGATGACCTCGACCATGTGCACCGGAATCCGGATCGTGCGGGCTTGGTCGGCCATCGCCCGGGTGATGGCCTGACGGATCCACCAGGTTGCGTAGGTCGAGAACTTGTAACCCTTGGTGTAGTCGAACTTCTCGACCGCACGGATCAGACCGAGGTTGCCCTCTTGGATCAGGTCCAAGAAGAGCATGCCGCGGCCGGTGTAACGTTTGGCGATGCTGACCACCAGACGCAGGTTAGCCTCGAGGAGGTGGTTCTTCGCGCGGCGGCCGTCGTCGGCGATCCATTCGAGTTCCTCCAGGGTCTTGCCACTGAGGCGGCCGCCTTTGCCGCGCTTCTCCTCCGCGAAGAGGCCAGCCTCGATCCGCTTCGCGAGCTCGACTTCCATCTCGGCGTTGAGCAGCGGAACCTTGCCGATCTGCTTCAGGTAGTCCTTGACCGGGTCGGCGGTGGCGCCGGCGACGGTGACCGTCTGCTCAGGCTCGTCGGTCTCGTCGGCGGCCGAGATCACGAACGCCTCGGACTCCTTCTCGTCCGCCACGATCGTCGGATCGTTCTTCACGTCCTCCTCGAACTGGTCGTCCGGGACGTCGGGAAGGATCTTCTTGCCGTCAGGACCGACCTCGACCGCAGCAGTCTCGACGCTCTCCACGTCGTCCTCGATCTCGATCTCCTCGATCGCCTCGAGTTCACCCGGATCGACATCCGTCGGTTCGGCCTCGTCTGCAGGCTCGTCGGACACCGTCGCCGCAGAGGCTCCGAGGTCGGCTTCGGGGGAAACGGGGGCGGCCTGTTTGGCCGGCGCCTTCTTCGCGGAAGCTTTCTTCGCTGTCGCAGTGGACTTGCTCGTCGACACGAACACCTCTCGTCAAAATCTGGCGTAGGGCGCGGCAAGGCCCGGTAACGTCAAGAGCCGCGGTCTCCTATTCTGCCACGGCCTCCAAGCCGATCCACAAGTAGGGGCCTGTGGATGACTCAAGCGGACGGCGCGGATGTGCGGCATGGTTGGAGCCATGATCACCGAACCTGTCGAGCCGTCGATGCGCAGGGTGCTGCGCCGGGCCGTCTTCGACCTGGCGGCCAACGAACCTCGGCTGACCCGGTTTCCGCCGTACGTCAACGTCGGCACGCCGGGAGGCTTGACCCTGACCTTCGACGAGTCGGGTCAGGAGTTGACTGACCACACTTTCCGGACCGACGTCGTTGCTGCTCTGGTGCACCGAGCCCGCAAGGTCGACCCGGCCGTGCCGATGGTGTGGTTGACCCGCCCTGGAGGTC